>DATBEA010000162.1:0-14014 GCA_036276215.1 Usitatibacter sp. | reverse complement strand
GGAAGGGTCGTGTCGGGGGCCTCCTTTCTGCAGGGATTTTCGAGGAGCGGCCTCGTCGGATCGGCCGCGTGTCGGCAGCGGAGACGTTGCATGCGGGAGTGACGCCCCACTCCACGACCCTTCCCGCAAGCCCTCGAGCTTGGCTCTGTCGACTCGCCTCGATCGACCCCTCAATTTCAATGATGAGGCCGCTAGGGCACTTCCACGCAAAGTAGCAGCACCCCCGACAAGGCACCTCCCGCGCCTTGGCCGTTGGCATGGAATACTCCTTGGCCGTTGGCGTAGTGCTTGAACGCGCATCGATGCTCCCGGTCGAAGCCCCCATGCGCCCCAACGACGAGAACGGAAAGCTGCCGCTCGAGCAACGGCCTTTTCGGGTACTGGTCATTTCCGGCTCGAACCGCCGCCAGTACAACTGCCCGGGCGTCGATTCCAAGTCCCGCATGCTGATGCTGCGCATGGCCGATCGCCTGCCGCAGGACTGGGAGATCGACTACGAGGACCTGGGCAACGTCTTCGCGCGCGAGAAGATCCAGGGTTGCAATGCGTGCGTGTCCACGTCGATGGCGCTTTGCTGCTGGCCGTGCAACTGCTACGAGCGCGGCAACAAGGACGAGCCCGACCTCATGTGGAACCTCGACATGTACTCGCGCGTGGACCTGGCCGACGCGTGGGCCATCATCGGCCCCGTGAACTGGTACGCGCCCAGCTCGAACCTGAAGCTCATGTTCGACCGGCTCGTGTGCTGCAACGGCGGCAACCCGCGCGAGGACCTGATCGAGCACAAGAATCCCGAGCTCGCCATGGCGCTCGAGCACAAGGCCGAGTGGAAGGAGCTGGGCCTGAACCACCTCGAGGGGCGCACCTGCGGCTTCTTCATCTACGGCGACCACGCGATGGACGAGCGCAAGCCCGACATGCGCCCGATCTATCTCTCGCATCCCGGGTACTTCGATCCCGCGCAGGAGCCGCCGGGCACGCGCGAGAGCTACGAAGGCCTCGTGTGGCAGTGCCGCTTCAGCGGGGTCGAGGTGCCCGATTCCCTGTGGCGCTACGAGCGTTTCGGCGCGGGCCGCAAGTACAGCGACAACCAGGCCGAGGACATGGCGCACGACGAGGACTTCCTCGCGCGCTTCGACGCGTGGACCGACGAGCTCAAGGAATTCGTTCGCGGCAAGGGCAAGGTTGCGCCGGGCAAGTACCGCGCGTATGGCTACGAGCCGCCGAAGCACCGCTGGGCGGACGCGAAGCTCTGGTGGCGCGACCGGCGCATGCGCCTGGGCTTTCCCGAGCAGGGGACCTCGCCCGAGAAGCAGCGCGACGAGGGGCTCAATCGCGACGACACGATCCACCCGGGCAAGGGCGAGGGCGAGAAGCTTCGCCGCTGAACGCTACTTCGGCGTGAACTGGCCGGTGCGAGGGTCCACGTAACCGTTGATCGTCTCGTGCAGCACGTGGCCGTTGCGCGGGTCGACGGCGAAGCCGTTGGCGGGCGCCGCGACGTTGGGATGGCCCGCCACGGACGCCGGGGGCGGCGAGATCACTTCCACGTGGGCGACGGGCGGCGTTGCGATCGCCGGCGATTGCGCGGGCTTCACGATCGGACCCAACGGCTCGATGGCGGCACGCGCGCGCACCGGCTTCTCGTCGGGAGTGCGGCCGCGCGCCTGTCCCGCGGGGCTCTTCAGCATGTCGCCCAGCTCCTTGCGCGCGGCCTCGCGCTCGCCCGGGGTCGCGTGCGGATCGCCGATCACGTGCTGCAGCTCGTGCATGCGCGCTTCGACGGGAGCGGGCGGCGGCCACTGCGCGGGCTCATCCGCCCAGGCGGCACTCGCGGCGAACGCCAGCGCGAATGCCATCGCGGCCGCGGCGCGTTTCATCCGAGCTTGCGCGGCGGGTACTTCTCGCCCGCGTCGATCCTGCGGTTCAGGATGTTCTGCTTGGGCGGAAGCGGGCAGGTGGTGAACTCGCTGAAGGCGCACGGCGGGTTGTATGCGCGATTGAGATCCAGCTTGAAGGGCTTGTCGGGCGAGGGGATCTCGTCCACGAAGAGGAAACGTCCGCTGCCGTACGTGGTGTCGCCCGCGGTGCGGTCGCGGAAGATGATGAAGAGCCCCCGGTCCTCCTCGAAGGCGTCCAGCCGGTACGGGCGCCCGTCGAGCTCGAACTCCACGTAGCCGATGGACGACTCGTCGGAGACCTCGTCGATCACGTTCACGATGGAGATCTTCTTCGGCGGATCGTAGGGGACGAACTTCGCGGGCACGCGGTAGCGGTCGTCCACGTCGTACCAGACGCGCCCGCCGAAGCGCTTGCGCACCTCGCTCTGGTTGTCGGCGAGGCGCAGCACGTACTTGCCGTTGGCCGAGATGATGTGGAAGGCGGCGCGGCCCATGGAAACCCAATCGCGGTCGTTGGGATCGGTGCCCATCTCGCGCTCGGTGTACTCCACGCCGTCCTTCTTCAGCGTGAGGCCCTCGACCAGCTTCACCGTCACGCGGTCGGGCGTCACGAACACCGAGCCCATGCCGTTGGTGCCGAGGCCCTTCGGGAATACGAGGTCGTTGCCCGGCCCGGTGCCGAAGGTGTTCTCGCCGGGCTTCAGCACGTAGCGCCCGGCGAGCGTGAGCCAGCCGTTGTCGCGGCGCAGGCCCTGCTCGGCCTGGGCGCGCCAGTCCTCGACCGATTTCCTGTAGGCGGGATCCGGCTCGTGCTCCACGGCGAGCACGGCCGTGGCGGCCAGCGCCAGCCCCATCGCGAATAGTCTTTTCATGCGCTCCATTTTAATCCTCGAAGGCCGCGAGCACGCGCTCGGGCGTCATCTGCACCAGGCAGTTCGTGTGGCCCAGCGGGCACTCGCGGGCGAAGCACGGGCTGCAAGAGAGCCGCAGCGTCACCACGCGGGCGCGCTCCGAGAGGGGCGGGGTGAATTCCGGCGAGGACGACCCGAAGAGCGCCGCCATGGGGCGGTCGAGCGCGGCGGCCACGTGCATGAGGCCCGAGTCGTTGCTCACCACGCGCGAGGCGAGGGAGAGGAGGTCGATGGCCTCGTCGAGCGTGGTCTTGCCCGCGAGGTCCACGCAGATGCCGCCCGAAGCCGACTGGATCTCGGCCGTGATGGGCGCGTCTTTCGCCGAACCGAGAAGCCAAACCGCCTCGCCGCGCGCGGCGAGCGTTCGCGCGAGGGAGGCGAAGTGCGCGGCGGGCCAGCGCTTGGCGGGCCCGTACTCGGCGCCCGGCGCGAAGGCGGCGATGGGCCGCGATGTGTCCAGCCCGTGGCGCGACAGGGCCTCCTCCCGCGAGCGCTCGTCCACCGTGAGGCGCGGTTGCGGAAGCGGGCGCAGGAAAGGCTCGCCCGCCGGCTGCGCGAGCGCGGCGTAGCGCTCGGCAATTCGCGGCAGCGCCTCGCGGTCCAGCGTTCGCACGTCGTTCAGGAGGCCGAAGCGCATCTCGCCGCGATAGCCCGTGCGCACCGGGATGCCCGCATGCCACGGCACGAGTGCCGACTTGAACGTGTTGGGAAGGACGATCGCGCGGTCGTAGGCGGGAAGCGTCTTCGCGAAGCGCCGGCGCGCGGCAAGGCGAAGGTCGCCGTGGCCGAAGGCAAGCGCGAGCGTGCGCGCGACCTGCGGCATTCGCGTGTAGGCGGGCAGGACCCACGGTGGGGCGAGCACTTCGATGGCGCCCGCCGGATCGCGCTCCGCGAGCCGCGCGATGAGCGGCTGCGACAGCACCGCGTCGCCGATCCACGACGGACCGACTACCAGCGTCCTCATTCGGGCTAGTGGCCGGCGGGAAGCTCGCCGATCAGCCGGTAGAGCGTGCCGCAATACGGGCAGCGCGCTTCCTTCGTCGCCTCGACGGGCAGGAACACGCGCGGGTGCGTGTTCCAGAGCTTCTGCGAGGGCAGCGGGCAGTGCAGCGGAAGGTCGGCGGCCGTCACCTCGACGGACTTGCGGTCAAGCTCGGACGGCAGCGACATTGGTCTCGACCGGCGTGAGCCAGTGGTGGTATTTGCGGTTGCGCCCGTGGACGATGTCGAAGAACGCCGACTGGATCTTCTCCGTGATCGGCCCGCGCGAGCCCGAGCCGATCGTGCGCCGGTCCAGCTCCCGGATGGGCGTGACTTCCGCCGCGGTGCCGGTGAAGAACGCCTCGTCGGCGATGTACACGTCGTCGCGCGTGAGGCGGGTCTTCTCCACGGGGATGCCCAGGTCGGTGCAGATCGACTGGACGCTCCTCCACGTGATGCCGTTCAGCGCCGTGGTGAGCTGCGGGGTATACACGCGCCCGTCCTTCACGACGAAGATGTTCTCGCCCGCGCCCTCGGCCACGAAGCCGTCGGTGTCCAGGAGGAGGCCCTCGTCGTAGCCGTCGCCGGTGGCCTCGAGGTTGGCGAGGATCGAGTTGGCGTACGTGGTCGCGACCTTCGCGCGCGCCATCGTGACGTTCACGTGATGGCGGGCGAAGCTCGAGGTCTTCACGCGGATGCCGCGCGTGAGGCCTTCCTCGCCGAGGTATGCGCCCCACGGCCACGCGCCGATCGCCACGTGGACCTTGGCGCCCACGGGCGAGACGCCCATCTTTTCCGAGCCGTAGAAGGCGAGCGGGCGCAGGTAGCAGGTCTCGAGCTTGTTGACGCGCACCACCTCGCGCTGGGCCTCCATGACCTCGGCCCGGGTGTGCGGGATCTCCATCATGTAGATCTTCGCCGAGTCGAAGAAGCGCTCGGTGTGCTCCTTCAGGCGGAAGATCGCCGTGCCGATCTCGGTCTTGTAGGCGCGAACGCCCTCGAAGACGGCGAGGCCGTAGTGCAGCGAGTGGGTGAGCACGTGGGTGGTGGCATCGCGCCACGGCACGAGCTTGCCGTCGTACCAGATGAAACCGTCGCGGTCGGACATCGACATGGGGGCGTCCGGGAAAAAGGGGCAGATCCCCGATTTTAGCCGAATCGCCTTCCGGGCCCGGCACCCCCTTGCGACCGACCCCTTCGCCCCTCGCTATGCCATAATCGCAAGCACTCTCGCAGCACAAACAAGAAGCGCGCGACCGACCGCATGCAGGAACTCCAAGCCACGCGCCCCGCGGGCCCGGTGCTGTCGCCCGAGGAGAAGCTCTCCGGCGACATGCTGATGCTCACGACGGGCTTCATGATGTGCGCGGCCGCGCTCTGGCTCGCCGTGTACTGGAGCATGGGCTACCAGTACTCCACCGCGATCCCGCTCATCTTCCAGGCGCTCTCGGTCGTCACCATCGGCCTCTGGTGGAAGCTGCGCCGCCTCTACGTCTTCGCCGTGGTGCAGCTGGGCCTCATCCTCTTCACGCCCTTCGCGATGCAATGGTCCATCGGCAACTTCGTGACCGCCTCGGGCGTGAGCCTCTGGGGCCTCATGGCGCCGGTGGGCGCGGTCACCGTGCTGGGCACTCGCCAGTCGATGCCGTGGTTCTTCGCCTGGCTCTTCATGACGGTGATGGCCGGCTTCTTCGACTACATGATCACGGGCGTCGTGAGCCGCATCGACCTGCAGACGGTCGCCGTCTTCTTCGTGCTCAACTTCGCCGCGATCTCGGTGATGATCTATTCGCTCCTCTGGTACTTCGCGGCCGAGAAGCAGAAGCTGAGGATGCAGGTGGACGCCTCGCACGAGGAGATCCGCCTCGAGAAGGAGAGGAGCGAGCGGCTCCTGCTGAACGTCCTCCCGCCCGCCATCGCCGAGCGCCTCAAGCGAAACGAGGTGAACATCGCCCAGGGCCACGCCGACGTGACCGTGATGTTCGCCGACATCGTGGGCTTCACCCGCATGACCGAGGAGCTCTCGCCGGTCGAGACGGTGAAGATCCTGAACGACGTCTTCTCGATCTTCGACGACATCGCCGACAAGCACCGCGTGGAGAAGATCAAGACCATCGGCGACGCCTACATGGCCGCCGCGGGCCTGGACACGGGCGCGCAGATCCATTACGCGGACGCCGTCGCCAACATGGCGCTCGAGATGATCGCGAAGGTGCACGAGTACCGCAATCGCACCGGCGAGCGCGTGCAGATCCGCATCGGCATCGGCACCGGTCCCGTCGTCGCGGGCGTGATCGGCAAGAAGAAGTTCATCTACGACATGTGGGGCGACACGGTGAACGTGGCCTTCCGCCTCGCGGCCGACGCCCCCGCCGAGATGATCCACGTGGACCTCATGACCCACCGGCGCCTGCACAACCGCTTCCGCTTCGCGCCCGGCAAGGAGCTCGAGATCAAGGGCAAGGGCCGCATGCAGGTCTTCGAGCTGGTGAGCCCGATCGAGCGCGCCAGCGCGGCCTGACCTCAGGAAAACACCGCCTTCCAAAGCCCCTTCACCGCGTCGCGCTCGGCGCGAAGGTCGCCCTCGTCCGCGAGCCTCACCGTGTCCTCGTCGTCGAGCGCCGCCTGGTGCAGGCGCCTTCGCATGGCGAGGTAGGCTTCGGCCGCGTCCGCCGCGACGGCGTCGTCGATGAGCCCCGCCTCGCCCGCCCGCTTGAGCAGCATGTGGTTGCCCTTGTTCTCGCGAAGCTGCGGGTGTCCCGGCCCCTCGGCGAGCACGATCGCCTGCACGGCGAACTCGAGGTCGATCACGCCGCCTGCCACGTGCTTCAGGTCGGACGCCTTGCTGCGCTGCTCCGCACGCATCTTCGAGCGCATCGCGGCGATGTCGGCGAGCAGCTTCGCGCGCTCGCGCGGCTGGGCGAGGACTTCGTCGCGCACCGCCTCGAAGCGCGCGCCTAGCGCGGCATCGCCCGCGGCGAAGCGCGCCCGGGTGAGGGCCTGGTGCTCCCACGTCCATGCGCGCCGCGCCTGGTAGTCGCGAAACGCCGTGATCGAGCTCACCAGCAGGCCGGCGGCGCCGTCGGGGCGCAGCCGCAGGTCCGTCTCGTAGAGGACGCCCGCGGCGGTATGGCTCGTGAGCCAGCTCGCCACGCGCTGCGAGAGGCGCGCCAGCTGGTCGGGCGCCGCCGAGCGCGACTCGTCGTAGAGGAACACGATGTCCAGGTCCGAGGCGTAGCCCAGCTCCTTGCCGCCGAGCTTGCCGTATCCCACGATGCAGAAGCCGGGAACGGCGTCGCCTTCCAGTGCGATGGCGAGGTTGCGCGCGGCGGCCTCCATCGTCACCTCGAGGATCGTGTCGGCGAGCGCGGAGAGCTCGTCGGAGAGCGCCATGACGCCAAGCTCGCCTTCGAGGTCGGCCAGCGTGAGGCGGAGCACCTGGCGCTGCTTGTAGTGCCGCAGATGGTCCAGGAGGCGCTCCAGGTCCCCCGCGAGCGCATCGCACTCGCGCGCGAGCGATTCGCGCTCGGCCTTCCAGTCGGTCGTGGTGAAGCTCGCGGCGCTGCGCGTGAGCTCGTCCAGCAGGATCGGGTGCCGTGCGAGGAGGCGCGAGGCCCAGAGGCTGCGGGCCGAGAGATGAGCCGCCCGCTCGAGCACCACCGGATATTCCGCGAGCAGCGAGTAGTAGGCCTCGCGCCCGTCGATGGCTTCCACGAGCCCCAGCAATCCCGCCGCGGTCTTCTCTCCGCCGCCCTCGGCCGCGGCCACGGCGACCATCCGCGGCAAGAGCTTCTCGACCCGCCCGCGGATGCGCGTCGAGAGCTTGCGGTAGCGCGGCGAGCGCGTGAATTCCACGAGGCGGCGCGCGATCGCGGGTGCGTCGACGATGCCCATGGCCTCGAGGTCCTCGGCGAGCCCTTCGGGATCGGGCGGCGCCTGCGGGTCGAGGAGCCACGCGGCGAGGCGGGCCGATTCCTTGGGGGTCTCGTTCGCCTCGAAGAGCGCGCCGAAGGCTTCCTGCACGTTGCCCCGGTGGCGCGCGATCTCCACGGCGAGCGAATCCCAATCGGCGAAGCCCATGGCCTCGGCGATGATCGCCTGGTGCCCGGGCTCGCGCGGCAGCGCCTGGGTCTGCTGGTCGTCGTAGTACTGGAGGCGATGCTCGAGGCGGCGCAGGAATTCGTAGGCGCTTCCAAGGGCCGCGGCGCGCGCGGGCTCGATGAGCGCTCGCGAAGCGAGTGCGGCCAGCGCGCCGCGCGTGGAGGTCATGCGCAAGCCCGGGTCGCGGCCGCCGCGCACCATCTGGATCAGCTGCACGGCGAACTCGATCTCGCGGATCCCGCCCGCGCCCACCTTGATGTCGTCGGCCTTGCGCCGGCGGATCGCGGTCTCGAAGATCCGCGCGTGCAATTCGCGCAGCTGCTCGAGCATTCCGTAGTCGAGGTAGCGCCGGTACACGAAGGGCTCGACGAGCCCTGCGAGCGGCGCTCCCGGCCCGGCGACCACGCGAGCCTTGAGCCATGCATAGCGTTCCCAGGGCCGCGCATGGCCGACGAAGTAGTCCTCGAGGTAGCCGAACGACGACACGATCGGCCCGCCGTCGCCGAACGGGCGAAGGCGCATGTCCACGCGGAAGGCGATGCCGTCTTCGGTGATGTCCGAGAGGAGCGCGATCACCTCCCGGCCGGCGCGCGCGATGCGCTCGCCGGCGCCTTCCTCGGCTTCGTGCAGGAAGACCAGGTCCACGTCGGAGGAGACGTTGAGCTCCTCGCCGCCCAGCTTTCCCAGCGCCACGACGACGAGCGCGGGGTCGCACGCGGCGGCGGCCGCGCGGATGCTCTCGTCGGCGAGCGCGGTCATGGTGGCGAAGACCTCGTCCAGCGGCGCGAGGCCGTTGAGGTCCCGGTGGGCGAGGCGCGCCATCACCCGCAGCCGCAGCACGCGCAGCCGGCGCGCCAGCGGCTCGCCCGGCGACGCCAGCACGGAACGCATGTCTTCCGGCGAGAAGGGGCTCGCGCCGTGGGCCTCGAGCTCCGCGGCGATCGCGGGACGGGCGGCCACGGCGCGGGCCACGAAATGCGAGAGCCGCAGCGTGCGCTCGAAGGCTTGCCGGAACATTCAGGCGCTACAATATCGCATCACCTTCCGTAGGACCGCAGAATCAAGGCCTTGCCGCGTTTCCTCTTCCGCCTCGCGAAGGGCGTCGCGGCGTTGCTGGTCCTGGGCTTCGCCTTGGCGGTGATGTGGCTGCGCTACGTCGCGCTGCCCGATATCGACCGGTACCGCGAACGCGTCGTCCAGTCGATCTCCCAATCGACGGGCATGCAGGTGAGCGCGCGCGAGCTCGCGGGGGGCTGGGACGGGCTGCGGCCCTTCATCCGCCTCGAGGGCTTCGCGATCAACGATCGCCGCGGGCGCGTGGCCCTGGGCTTCGAGCGCGCGGAGGTCACGCTCTCGTGGTGGTCGCTCTTCACCGGCCACGTGCACTTCCACGACGTGGATTTCTACCGGCCCGCGCTCGAGCTGCGCCGCGCCGCCGACGGGCGCATCTACCTGGGCGACAAGCCGCTCAACGATCCCAACGAGCCGGCCGACGGGCGATTCACCGAGTGGATGCTCGCGCAGCCGCGCCTGTCGGTGCACGAGGCCACGCTCACCTGGCGCGACGACAAGGCGCAATCGCCCGAGCTTCGCTTCGATGGCGTCGAGATCGCGATGCGCAAGCGCCTGGGACGCCACCACGCGGCGCTCACCGCGCGCCCGCCGCCCGGCATCGCGAGCCGCATCGACCTGCGCGCCGACGTGAGGCTGGTGCGCGAGAACATGCGCTGGGTTCCCGATGGCGACCTTTTCTTCGAGGCGCGCGACGCGGACCTCGGCCTGCTGCGCACCCACGTCCCGGTCCCGGAAACGCTGCGCAGCGGCTCCGGCAACCTGCGTGTGTGGGCCCACGTGAATTCCGAGGGAGTGAAGGAGGTCGTGGCCGACGTGGCGCTTCGCGACGCAAGCGCCCAGCTCGCGAGCGATGCCGCGCCGCTCGCGCTGGAATCCCTCTCGGGCCGCGCCACGTATCGCACCGAGATCGACGGCTTCACCTTCGCCGCCGAGAAGCTGGGATTCAAGCTCGCCAACGGCGTGGCCGCGCAGGTGGGAAGCTTCGCGCTCTCGCGCCGCGGCGCCAGGGGAAAGGCCGAGCGTGTCGAGGCGCGCGCCGACGGAATCGACCTGAAGATCGCCGCGGCGCTGATCGATTACTTCCCGCTGCCGCGCGACACGAAGCAGCAGATCGTTCGCTTCGCGCCGCGCGGGCGCATCCTCGACGCGGCCGTCTCGTGGGATGCGGCCGATCCGGGGCGCGAGTACTCGGTGAAGGCCCGGTTCGAGGATCTCGGGATCGACGCCGTGGACAACTATCCGGGCGCGTGGGGCGTGAGCGGCTCGGTCGAGGGCACGCAGGCGGGCGGCCACGTCGAGATCGCCGCGAAGAAAGCCGGCTTCGAGCTCGCGCGCCTCTTCCGCGAGCCGCTCGCCTTCGACCGCGTCGATGCGAAGGCCACGTGGCAGCGCACGGGCAAGGTGCTCGAGGTGAAGATCGCCGAGGCCGGGTTCGCGAACGCGGACGGCGAAGGGACGGTGTCGGGCACGTGGCATTCGCTCCCCGATTCGAAAGTGAATACGCCGGGCTACGCGGACCTGAAGGGCACCTTCTCCCACCTGCAGTCCCGGCGCGTGGCGCAATACATGCCCAATGGGATCGCCACGACGCGCGACTGGCTCGACCGCTCGGTCCTCTCGGGCGTCATCGACCATGCGGACTTCGTCCTGAAGGGCGACATCTGGCATTTCCCCTTCGGCGAGGGCGCCGACGGCCATTACCTCGTGACCGGCGACATCCACGACGCCCAGCTCAAGTACCACCCGGAGTGGCCCTCGGTGGACGCGATCCACGGAACCTTCCGCTTCGAGAACCGGCGGATCGAGATCCACGCCGACAAGGCGCTCATCTTCGCGAGCCGCGCCACGAACGTCTCGGCGGTGATCCCCGACCTGGGCGTGCGCCCCCCGGTGCTCTCCATCGACGGCGACATCGACACCACCGGCGCGGACTCGGTGAGGTTCCTGCGCGAGTCGCCGCTCGTGAACGGGCCGGGCGCATTCACCAAGGCGGTCGCCATCGAGGGCCCGGGGCGGCTCAAGCTGCAGCTCGTGTATCCGCTGAACGGGACCGACGTGCGCGTGGCCGGCGACTACACGTTCACGGGCGCCACGGCGACGGTGGGCAAGTCGCTCGCGATGAAGGACGTGCACGGCCACCTCGGCTTCACAGAGCGCGGCGTGCGCGCGCCGCAACTCACGGGCTCGCTCTTCGGCGAGCCGGCCACGCTCACCATGGCGACACAGCCCGATGGGCAGGTGGTCACGCAAATCGAGGGCCACATCGCGCCCCCCGCGGCGCGCGACTACGTGCCCGAGACGATCCTCTCGCACCTCGCGGGAGGCGCCTCGTGGAAAGCGGTGCTCGCTTCCGGGAAGCTCGGCTCGGAGCTCACCCTCACGTCGGACCTCTCGGGGCTCGACTCCACGCTCCCCGATCCGTTCGCCAAGGACGCGGCCGAGGTGCGCCCCGCGAAGCTCACGATCGCGAAGCTGGGCCAGCCCGACGAGGTCTCCACCTTCACCTTCGGCAACGGGGTGCACGGCCGCTTCACGCGCAGCAACGACGAGCGCTTCGACGTGGCGCTCAAGTTCGGCGCGCCCATCGCCAACGAGCCGGTGAAGGACGGCTTGTGGCTCTATGGAAACCTCGCCTATGCCGACCTCGATGCATGGCAGGGACTCTTTCCGGGCTCGCGCGCCGAGGGCGCCGGCGCCGGCGAGGAAACGGGCCTCGTGCTGCGCGGCATCGACCTCAAGCTCGCCCGCACGCGCTACTGGGGGCGCGACTTCCGCGACATGGCCGCGCGCCTCGAGCGCGACGGCTCGCGCTGGAGCGGGACCCTCGAGAGCCCGCGAATCTCGGGCGACGTGCAATGGAGCTGGGCGGGCAAGGGCCGCCTGGTGGCCAAGCTCGACCACCTCGCGATCGCCGAGCCCACGGCGGGCACGGCGCCTTCGCCGGACGCCGCGAAGCAATCGCCTTCGGACCTTCCCACGCTCGACGTGACCGCGAAGCGCTTCGAGTTCAAGGACCGCTGGCTGGGCGCGCTCGACCTCAAGGCCGAGCCCGACGGGGAAGACTGGCGCATCGACAAGCTCGACATCGTGACCGACCATGCGCAGCTGCATTCGTCGGGACGCTGGCGGCGCGCGGGCGAGGAGCCCCTCACCACGCTCGACGTGACGCTCGACGTCGAGAACCTGAACGCGTTCATGGGGCAGTTCGGCTACGCCGACTACTTGAAACGCGGCAACGGCAAGCTCGAGGGCCGGCTCGTGTGGCCGGGCTATCCGTACGACTTCGCCGTGGAGAACCTCGCCGGCACCTTCAAGGCCGAGGCGCATCGCGGCCAGTTCGCCAAGATCGAGCCCGGCGCGGGCAAGCTCCTCGGGCTGCTCTCGCTGCAGTCGCTGCCGCAGCGCGCGACCTTCGACTTCCGCGACGTGTTCAGCGCGGGCTTCGCCTTCGACCGGATCGAGGGCGACGTGAAGCTCGCGCGCGGCGTGCTCCTCATCGACGGCTTCGAGATCGCGGGGCCGTCGGCTTTCGTGAGCATGTCGGGCGAGATCTCGATCCCGCACGAGACCGAGACGCTCACGCTGCACGTCGTGCCCGAGGTGGGCGAGGGCCTCGCGCTCGCGGCGACGATCATAGGTACGCCCGTCCTCGGACTTTCCACGCTGCTGGTCACGAAGCTCCTCAAGAATCCCCTCGGGAAAGTCGTGGCGTACGAGTACCAGGTGACGGGGTCGTGGGATAATCCCCAGGTGAGCCGGCTCTCCGCACCGCCCGCCCAGGCGGCGGCGAATCCGCCGGCCGAACCGGCCCGTACGCAGTCCCAATGATCATCACCCGCACCACCACGCCCGACGCGCTGCGCGAGACGATGTCGATCACGCAGTCGATGTTCCGCGTGGCGGCGGTCCAGATGGCCTCGGGGCCCCACGTCGCCGCGAACCTCCAGGAAGCCGGGCGGCTCATCGAGCTCGCCGCGGCGACGGGCGCGCGCATCGTGGCGCTCCCCGAATACTTCGCGATCATGGGCATGAAGGACACGGACAAGGTCGCCGCCCGCGAGCGCGACGGCTCGGGCCCGATCCAGCAGTTCCTCTCCGAGCAGGCGAAGCGCCACCGCATCTGGATCGTGGGCGGCTCCGTGCCCATGGAGGCGAGCACGCCCGAGAAGGTGAGGAACTCCTGCCTCGTCTACAACCAGGAGGGCCTGCGGGTCGCTCGCTACGACAAGATGCACCTCTTCGGTTTCGAGATGGGCGAGGAGCGCTACTCCGAGGAGCGGACCATCGAGCCGGGGAAGGCCGTGTGCACGCTCGATTCGCCCTATGGGCGCCTGGGGATCTCGGTCTGCTACGACCTGCGCTTCCCCGAGCTCTACCGCGCCATGGGGGACGTGGACCTCATCATGGTGCCGTCGGCCTTCACCGAGACCACCGGCAAGGCGCACTGGGACACGCTCATCCGGGCGAGGGCCATCGAGAACCTGGCCTACGTGATCGCCCCGGCCCAGGGCGGCTACCACGTGAACGGCCGCGAAACCCACGGTCATACGATGATCGTGGATCCATGGGGCGTGGTCCTGGACCGGTTACCCCGCGGTTCCGGGGTTGTGGTTGCCGGGGTGAACCCCACGTATCAGGCTAAGATCAGGCGAAGTCTTCCCGCGTTGACCCACAAGACCGTTCGGCAGTGGTAGTCGCCGAAGATCGCTGCAGATAGGACCAAATTGACGAAGTTAGCCAACTCCACCCTGGATATCGCCAAGGCCACGCTGCTCACGCCGTTCGGGATGGACGAGCTCGCCACCCGGAAAGTCTTCGGCACCATCCTGGCGCACAAGGCGGACGACGCGGACCTGTACTTCCAGTACAACCGCTCCGAGAGCTGGGCGCTGGAGGAGGGCGAGGTCAAGTCGGGGAGCTACTCGATCGACCAGGGCGTGGGCGTGCGGGTGGTGGCCGGCGAGAAGACCGCCTTCGCCTATGCCGACGACATCAATCCGGATGCGCTCGAAGCGGCCGCCAAGGTGACGCGCGCGATCGCGGCCG
>DATBEA010000161.1:0-2956 GCA_036276215.1 Usitatibacter sp. | reverse complement strand
GCGCGCATTCGCAGGACGAGCCCGCGCTGCGTGAGCGGCGTCGCGGCGGCCATTCGCCCCGTGACCGACCGGACGACGTTGACGATCCCGAATGCCGCGAGCCAACCGGCGAGCATCGGCGTGGGCATCGACCCATACATGATCCAGGAGCACACCACCGCCGACAGGAGCGCGCTCGCCATGGCGCGCGGCTGGGCCGCGAAGTGGCGGTCGAGCAGCTCCGCGAGGACGGGGTCGGTTACCGGGGACGCGTCTCGCGCCAAGGGCCGGCCCGCGGGATCAGTTCAGGGCGGCTCGCTGCCAGGCGGGGTGGGAACCCTCCCGCACGCGCGAGTTCGCCGAAACGTGCTGACGCAGGAATTCCATCTGGTCGGCGAGGATGCGGCGGTTGGCGAGGATCAGGAACTCGGCGCGGTTCGGGATGTAGGGCGCGTAGATGAGCTGCATGCGCGCCTCTTCGGGGGTGCGGCTGCCCTTCTTCTGGTTGCAGGCCCGGCAGGCGGTCACCACGTTCATCCAGGTGTCGCGCCCGCCCCGGGACATGGGCAGGATGTGGTCGCACGTGAGGCGCAGCGACGGGAAATGCCCGCCGCAGAAGGCGCACACGAAGCGGTCGCGGTTGAAGAGCTCGCGGTTGTTGAGCGGGGGGACCTGGTGGAAGCCCTTGATGGCGAGCGCCTTGCCGCGGATCGCGATGATCGAGTTGGCGGTGATGCGGGAGCGCTCGCCGGTGCGCTGGCTGCGCCCGCCCAGGACCGTGAAGGCCTCGTTTCCGACCTCCCAGGCGACCCGTTCCTTGGCGTAGTACCAGACCGCCTGCTGCCAGGTGACCCACCGGTGGGGCACGCCGTGCTGGTCGAGCGTGAGGATGAGGGGCAGGCTTCGCATGGATAATGACCCTGTTCCGCACAAATTTACCACACGAAACGGCCACTTATGAGCCTCGACCGCGTGACCGCCGGGCGCGACATCGCCAACGACTTCAACGTGATCGTCGAGATCCCGATGAACGCCGACCCCATCAAGTACGAGATCGACAAGGAAACGGGGGCGCTCTTCGTGGACCGGTTCGTGTCCACGGCCATGCACTACCCGTGCAACTACGGCTACGTCCCGGACACCCTGTCCGGCGACGGGGACCCCGTGGATGTGTTGGTGATCGCTCCCTTCGCGCTCATGCCGGGGGTCGTGGTGCGCTGCCGCCCCATCGGGTTGCTGAAGATGAGCGACGAGGCGGGGAGCGACACGAAGCTGCTCGCCGTGCCCATCGACAAGCTCACGCCCCTGTACCGAAACATCCAGACCGCCCGCGATTTGCCCGAGATGATGCTTTCCCAGATCAGCCACTTCTTCGCGCATTACAAGGACCTCGAGCCTGGCAAGTGGGTCAAGGTGGAGGGCTGGGGCAGCCCCGGGGAGGCCAAGCGCGAGATCGCCGAGGGCGTGAAGCGCTACAAGAAGGGCATCCGGAAGAAGAAGTGATGGACCTCGTGCATCCCGACCTTTCGATGCTGCCGGGCTACGCCGACGCGGTCGAGCGGGGGTGGTGGTGGGACAACCCGCGCGGGGCCGAAGGCGCGCACGAGGACCTCGCCGCCCTGCGCGAGGATCCCGCGCGCTTCGTGGCGCTGCTCACCGACCGCGAGGCGGCCGGCCCGCCCGTGGTCTTTCCCGACGGTTCGAGCGCGCCGCGGCTTCCCGGCTACCGCATGTGGATGTGGGACGGCGAATTCTGCGGCTCCATCGGCTTTCGGTGGCAGCCGGGGACGAGCGAGCTGCCGTCCTACGTGCTGGGCCACATCGGCTATGGCGTCGTGCCCTGGAAGCAGCGCCGGGGTTATGCGACGCGCGCACTCGCCGCGATGCTGGGCCGCGCGCGCGGCGAGGGCCTCGCCTGGGTCGAGATCACCGCCGACGTCGAGAACCTCGCCTCGCAGAAGGTGATCCTCGCCAACCGCGGGGTCTTCATCGGGAAATTCATCAAGGAGGCGCGGCACGGCGGCGGCGATTGCCTGCGCTTTCGCATCCCGCTGGAGGCGTAAGGCCCGCGACCCGGCGCCGACCTACTCCCATGCGATACGCGATCCTCGCTCTCCTCGCCATGGCCTCCATCGCCGCGGGCGCCGCGCCCTGCACCGTGCATTCCGACGCCCACGTCCGCGCGCTGGTCGAGCTCTACACCTCCGAGGGGTGCTCGAGCTGCCCGCCCGCCGACCACTGGCTCTCGAAGCTCGCCGCGAGCGGCGATCCGCGCGTGGTGCCACTCGCGTTCCATGTCTCTTACTGGGACTACATCGGCTGGAAGGATCGCTTCGCCGATCCCCGCTACACGCAGCGCCAGGCCGAGCTCGCCGCGGCCCGCGGCACCTCGATGGTCTACACGCCCCAGGTCCTGATCGCAGGCGGCGACTCGCGCAAATGGAGCGATGCGCGCGCCGTCGAGGCGGCACTCGCGTCGATCGCGGGCAAGCCCGCGGCTGCGCGAATCACGCTCACGTCGGCGCCGGCGGGAAGCTCGGGCATCGAGGGAACGGCGTCCATGGAATTGCCGCGTGCCGCGGGCGACGCGGTGCTCTTCGTGGCGCTCACGCAGGACGGGCTATCGAGCCGCGTCACCGCCGGCGAGAATCGCGGCGAGCGCCTGGAGCATCGGGCGGTAGCGCGCGGATTCGCGACGCAGCGCGGGGCGAGCGTCGCCTTTCGCTTCACGCCGCAGCCGGACTGGGACCTTTCCCGGATGTCGCTGGTCGCCTTCGTGCAGGACACCCGCACGGGCCACGTCCTGCAGGCGCTTTCGGCGCCGGTCTGCCGCTGAGCCCTAGTCGCTCGACGCCGCGGCCAGGCGCGCGGTGGGCCGCCGCGCACCGAGCCATCCGAGGAGCGCGAGAGCCGTGCCGATGAGCGCCATGCCGGCGAGCTCGTTGGGCGGCGGGCGCTCGCCCAGCTGGATCGCCGA
>DATBEA010000160.1:0-2830 GCA_036276215.1 Usitatibacter sp. | reverse complement strand
GCTTCGTGCCGGGCGTGTTGAGCTTCGTGGTCGATTCGATCATCGCCTTGTAGCCGGCCGCGTCGAGCTTGCCTTTCTTGAGGGCCGCGCTGAGGATGCCCACGCCCAGGGGCTTGCCGAGGACGAGCTTGTCGCCGGGGCGCGCGCCCGAGTTGCGCTTCACGTTCTTCGGATCCACGAGCCCGATGGCCACCAGCCCGTAGATGGGCTCGACCGAGTCGATCGTGTGCCCGCCCGCCACCGGGATGCCGGCGCGCGCGCAAACCGATTCGCCGCCCTCGAGGATCTTGCGGATCACCTCGAGCGGGATCTGGCTCACGGGCATGCCGACCAGCGCGAGCGCGAAGAGCGGCTGGCCGCCCATGGCGTACACGTCGGAGATGGCATTGGTCGCGGCGATGGCGCCGAAGTCGAACGGGTCGTCCACGATCGGCATGAAGAAGTCGGTGGTCGCGACGATGGCCTGGCGATCGTTGATGCGATAGACCGCGGCATCGTCGCTCGTCTCGATGCCCACGAGGAGCTCCTTGGGCACGATGCCGGGCGCCCCGCGGGCGAGGATCTGCTCCAGCACGCCGGGGGCGATCTTGCAGCCACATCCACCGCCATGGCTGAACTGGGTGAGGCGAACCTGCATGTCCATCGGGCGCTGCCTTTCTTTCGGATCAGTCGGGATTCTACCGCCGGCCTTACCCGGCCAGCGCCCGGGCGAGCGCCCCGAGGGCGCGGGCCTCGGCGGCCGGGGCGAATAGCGCCCGGCGCCCGATGCAGGCCTTGCGCAGCGAAGCCAGGTAACGCGGGTCCTCGCAGGCACGTACGAGGCGAGCGGCGAGATCGGATGCGTCGCCGGCGTCGAAATACCCGGGGTATTTCCGGCCCAACATGCCGACGTTGCCCGGTATTGCGCTCGCGATGACCGGCGTTCGCGACATCACGGCCTCCACGACCACGTTGGCGCCGCCTTCCATCTTCGACGGGTGTATCAACATGTGGGCACGTGCGATGGCGGCACGCGCGGAGCCGGCGGGCAAGGCCCCCGAATAGGTATAGCGGGCATCTCGTGCCGCCAGCGCTTTGGCCTGGGCCGCGAGGGCAGGATCCAGGGGTGCGCCGATGTGGCGGATGCGGATGGCGAGATCGCGCGGCAGGCGATCCACGGCGAGGAACAGCGTCGCCGGGTCCTTTTCCACGCGCAGGTGGCCCACGGCCACGCAGCGAAGCGGCGAGGCACGGCCCTTCGCGTGAGCCTTCGCCGGGGCGGACTGGAAGATCACCTCGGCCTTGCGCCGCCAACGCGGCTCCAGCGATCGCAGGGCCTCTTCCTGGAGGACGACGATTCGCCCGGCGGCGTCGAGCGATCGGCGCGCCTCGGCGCTTCGGGGGAGATCCCGGTAAAGGTCGGTTCCGGTGAGGACCACGGCGAGGTGCGCCGAGCCCTTCCGCTCGTGGAACCGGGCGATCGATTCGGCGCTATGGCGCGCGTGCAGGGCGATCATCGCGTCGCAGGCGCGGCCGTCCCACTCGCTCTGTACAATTATCCGGTAACGATCGCGCAGCATCCTCGCCCACCGCGCCGCGGTGCGCCAGTTGCCGTTGTTCGCGCGTTTCGTACCGGGCGTGACGATGCACAACACGGGCTTGGCGGCCGGCATGGGCGGATTATACGAAGGCGACGCGCTGGGCGTGGCGCTCGAGGATGCGCGGGACCGGACCCTCGCCACGTACTCGCACCTGGACCTGGGCTCGCTCGAGGTTCCGATGATCCCCGTCGTGAACCCGCCGCTCTGGGAGCTCTCGCACATCGCATGGTTCCAGGAGTTCTGGTGCCTTCGCGCGGGAGACGCCTCGCGGCCGAGCCTGCTGCCGCGCGCCGACGCGCTCTTCAATTCCAGCACCGTCCCTCACGCGACCCGGTGGGCGCTCGACTATCCGTCCGAAGCGCGCCTGCGCGGCTACATGCGCGACACGCTCGATGCGACGCGCGAGGCGCTCGCACGGCTTCGCCCCGGTGACGACCGCTATTTCTTCGATCTCGCCCTGCGCCACGAGGACATGCACGGCGAGGCGCTCCTCATGACGCTGCAGACGCTCGCCTTGCCCGCGCCCGCGCTGGAAGCGCTCGCGCCGGCCCCCGGCGTAAAGGCTTCTCGCGACGTTCATTTCGAGGGCGGCGCCTTCATGCAGGGAAGCGAGCCTCGCGGCTTCGTCTTCGACAACGAGGCGCGTGCGCACCGCGTGGAAGTGGCGCCCTTCGCGCTCGCATCGAGCCCCGTGACCCAGGGCGATTACGCCGATTACCTCGACGATTCCCATGCCGCGGCGCCCGGCCATTGGCGCCGCGAGGGATCTTCCCGGGTGATGCGGCGATTCGATCGCTGGGTCCCCGTCGAGCGCTCGGCGCCGATGGTCCATGTCTCGTTCCACGAGGCCGAGGCCTATTGCGAGTGGGCCGCGCGCCGCCTGCCCACGGAAAGCGAGTGGGAATTCGCCGCTCGCTCGCCTTCGGCAGCGACGGACCTGGAGCGGCTCCTGGACGACGTCTGGGAATGGACCTCGACGCCTTTCGCGCCCTATCCCGGCTTCGAGCCCGGCCCCTACGCCGACTATTCGCAGCCCTGGTTCCACGACCACACGGTGCTTCGCGGCGGCAGCTTCGCCACCCGAGAGCGCATCGCAAGCGACCGCTACCGGAATTTCTACCGGCCCGGGCGCTCCGATCCCTTCGCGGGGTTTCGAACCTGCGCGGTTCGGCCTCGATAGCCGGTATAATTCGAATCGGCGGGCCTCCACGCATTGAGGGGCGGTGAACCTGGTCAGGTCGGGAACGAAG
>DATBEA010000159.1:0-9940 GCA_036276215.1 Usitatibacter sp. | reverse complement strand
CCTGCGCGGCTTGAGCGCGCTCTCGGAATAGGCGCGCACGGCGCGGTACAGGTCGCGCTGCAGCAGGGCCTGGGTCTCGTGGGACAAGAGCGAGAGCGATTCGGCCGCCGCACCCAGCGTGGGCTTGTGCACCCGCTCGAGCTTCTGGCGGGTGATGTCCTGGAACTGCATCGCCACGATGATCTGGTTGATGTCCTTCTGGATCTCCATCGAGAGGTCGTTCACGCGCTTGAGGGTGGCCTCGATCTGGCGCGTCTGCTCGATGGTGGCGTTGTTGAGCGTGCCGATCTCCTGGCGCGCGATCTCCACCGCGCGCCGCGCCGCCTCGGCCACCTGCATCGTCCGCTTGTTGCCCTGGCGCACCTCCTCCCCGATGGCGTCCAGGCCCGAGCGGGTCTTGCGCGTGAGCTCGTGGGCCTCCGCGCTGATCGCGCGAATCCGGTCGGTCATCTCGACGAAGTCGCGCGGATTGAGGGTCTGCGAGGTCATCGCCACCGAGCCGTCGAGCGCGATGCGCGAGATCTGCGAGGCCATGTTGCGCAGCCCGTCGATGGTGCCCTCCATCACCTGGGCGTGCTCGGTCACGCGCTTCTGGTGGCTCGCCATCTCGTCGGCCGCGGTCGAGAAGCCCTTCATGTGCTCGGTCACGTTCACGAGCTGCGTGTCGTAGGCCTTGATGAAATCCGGGAGGGAGAGCACGCCCGACTTGCTGCCGTCGCCCTGGAGCAGGGCCATCGCCGCCTCGGTCTGCTCGTGGGCCTTGGCGACGACCACGCGGAAGTTGCGGCTGATCTCGTTCACCGCGCTTTCGGTGAGCTTGATGACCTCCTCCACGCTTTCGGTCACCATCTCGAGCTTCTTGCGGTTGGCATCGGCGGCCGCGTCCCAGCGCTCGAGCATCGTGTCCAGGCTCACCACCACCTGCTGGAAAAGGCGCGTGCGCTTGCGCCACTTGAGGAACGGCTCGTCGCCGCCCGAGCCGATGTGTTCCTCCTCGGCGTTCACGTCGCGGATCACGAGCGCCATCGCCACCAGCGCGGCGATCGGGACCATCACCAGCGAGATCGCCAGCGCCCACACGGGGATCAGGAAGGACATCCACGCCCACGGCAGGAAGAGCACCACCACCAGCGCGGAGAGCAGGTACGGGTGGCGCAGCGCGAACTTGATGTAGCGCATGGCGCTAGGCCTGCTTCTCCCGCGCCACGCCGTCCAGCAGGTCGAGCTCGCCGCTCGAGAGGAACTTCTCGATGTCGAGCAGGAGCACCATCCGGTCGCCCTGGGTGGCGACGCCGGTGATGAACGCCGAATCGACGACCCCGCCCAGTCGCGGCGCTTCCTTCACGTCGGAGGCGGCGAGGCGCGCCACGTCGGAGACCGCATCGACGACGATGCCGATCACGCGCGAGGCGAGCTTGAGGATCACCACCACCGTGAACGAATCATATGACGGGTCGGCCATGCCGAACTTCACCCGCATGTCCACCACCGGCACGATCACGCCGCGCAGGTTCACCACGCCCTTCAGGTATGCGGGCGAGGCGGGGATGGCGGTGACCTTCTCGTAGCCGCGGATCTCCTGGACCTTGAGGATGTCGACCCCGTACTCCTCCTTGCCGATCACGAAGACCAGGACCTCGCGGGTGGCCTCGCGCACGGCCGCGCGGCTTTCCATGGCTAGAACTCCTCCCAATCTTCGGCCGCGGGCGCGCCTGCGGGCGCGAGCTTGCGCAGCGCGCTCGCGGGGCGAACCGCGCGCTCCGCGATGCCCTGCGGGCGGCGCGAGAGCACCGGCTCCTGGCGCGTCTCGAAAGCCGCTCGCGATGCGCCGCCGCCGCTTTCGAGCACGAAGGCGCTCACGGCTTCCACCAGCGCCTCGGCTTGCTGGCGCATGCCCTGCGCGGCCGCCGCCGACTGCTGCACGGCGCTCGCGTTCTCCTGCACCACCTTGTCCATCTGGGTCACGGTCTTGTTCACCTGCTGCACGCCGCGGCTTTGCTCGGCCGAGGCCTCGGCGATCGACTCCATGAGCCCGCTCACGCGCTTCACGTCGGCCACCAGCGCGTGGATGGTGCCGCCCGCCTGCTCCACCTGGGCGGTGCCGCTGCGCACCTCGTCGACCGAGTGGCCGATGAGGTCCTTGATCTCCTTGGCGGCCTGGGCGCTCCTTTGCGCGAGCGAGCGCACCTCGGCGGCGACGACCGCGAAGCCGCGGCCCTGCTCGCCCGCACGCGCCGCCTCGACGGCGGCGTTCAGCGCGAGGATGTTGGTCTGGAAGGCGATCGCGTCGATGACCGAAGTGATGTCGGCGATGCGCTGGGCGCTGCGGCTGATCTCGCTCATGGTCTCGACCGCCTTGCCCACCTCGACCCCGCCTTGCTCCGCGCGCCGCGCGGCATTGCGCGCGAGCTCGTCGGCTTCCTTCGCGTTGTCGGCGTTCTGGCGCACCGTGCTGGAAAGCTCCTCCATGCTCGCAGCCGTCTCCTCGAGCGCCGAGGCCTGCTCCTCCGTGCGCTGGGACAGGTCCGTCGTCCCGGCGGCCACCTGGCTGGAAGCGCTCGCCACGGCGTTGGCCGCCGCGCGCACCTTCGCGACCACCTCGGCGAGCGATATGTTCATGCGCCCGAGCGCGCCCACGAGCTGCCCCGCCTCGTCCTGGCTGCGCGCGGCGATCTCTCCCGAGAGGTCGCCCCGGGCGACGCGCTCGGCGAAGCGCGCGGCGGCACCCATGGGGGCGAGCACCGAGCGGCGGAAGAAGACCCACAGCGCCACGAGCGTGCCCACCAGGGCGATCACGGTGCCGACGATCGCCACGCGGTAGCCGCTCTCGGCGCGCTTCACCGCCTCGGCGGTGGACTTGGAGCCCCATTCGCTCGCCGTGTTCTCGGTATCGGCGAGCTGCGCGGTCATCGGCTGGTCGAGCCCGCTCACGACCTTCTCCGCGGCGCGCGTGTCGAGCTTGCTCTCCTTGAAGGTCTCGAGGGCCTGGCGGTACCTCGCCCCGGCCGCCTTGTGCGCGGCGATGAACTTCTCGAGGCCGTTGCGCACATCCTCGTGCGGCGTGGCGGAGCGCGCTTCCTTCGCGGTGTCGGCCGCCTCCTTCTCGCGGTCGGCGAACTGCTTCCAGTGCTTGTCGAGCTCGGCGGCGTCCTGGCCGCGCAGGAGCACGTCCTTCCATTCCTGGATTTGCTGCTTGAACGCGATGGTCGTGCGCAGGATCGCCTGCTGCGTCTCGAAATCGTCGCGGCTGATGCGGTCCAGCTCCTGGATCGAGCCGTAGACGCGGCTCAATGCCGCGAGCGATACGGCGAGGACGACGGCGAGGCTGCACGCCATCAGGAGGAGGACCTTGGTCTGGAGGCTGCGGATCTTCATGGGGCGCGGTTCGTTATCGTGATGATTGTCAGAAGAGTGTCACGTTCTTCGCGCCGAGGAGCTCGGAAAGCGCCCCTTCCGCGGCGACCAGGCGGTCGGCGAGCGTGCGCAGGAACGCCTGGTGGAAGTTGCGGGTGCACTCGGGCGATGCGAGCCAGAGCACGTCCGGGTCGAATTCGACCACGGTGCAGTCGGTCACGGCGGTGGCCGTGGTGAAGCGCTGGCCGGAGCGGCGCAGGAACGAGACCTCGGCCACGCTCTCGCCGGCGCCGCGGATGGCGAGCAGCGTCCCGCGCCGCGTGAGCCGCATCTGGCCGCGCACGATGATGAAGAACGAGTAGCCGGGGTCCTTCTCCCCCACGAGCTGGGTGCCGGCACGCACGGTGAAGCATCGCGCCATCGAGGAGGTCTCGGTGAGCGTGGCCTCGTCGAAGTCGCGGAAGAAAGGCAGCGGCCTCAGCATCGACACCCGCTCGGCCATGTCGCCCGCGTCGCCCCCGGGCTGCGTCACGGTGCGCAGGTCCGAGGCGAGCTCCTCGTGCGTGTTGTAGCGAAGCGCCACGTCGCGCGCGGTGGCGCGGCGGAAGATCGCGTCGAAGACGGGCGGCAGCCCCGGGCGCGCCGAGGAGGGAGGGCTGAGATTGCCCAGCATGATGCGCGCGGTCAGCGATGCCGGCGTGTCCGCCGGGAACGGCAGCGCGCCCACCAGCATCTTGTACATCATGATGCCGAGCGCATAGACATCGCTCTTCAGGGTCGCCGCCTTGCCCTCGATCTGCTCGGGAGCCATGTAGGCGGGCGAGCCCACCCTCATGTTGCGCGTGGAGTCGAACGCGAGGTTGGTGAAGGCCACGCCGAAATCGGCGACCTTGGCCTCGCCGTCGGCTCCCATGAGGATGTTCTGGGGCTTGAGGTCCCGGTGCACGATTCCGTGCGCGTGCGCGTAGGAAAGGGCGTCGCACACGCGCTCGAGGATATGCGCCACGCGCACGGGCGGCAGCAGGGTCTGCGGCGTGCAATAGCTGTCGAGGCAGCCGCCCTCCATGTACTCCATCACGATGTAGGCGCGCTCGTCGTCGGCGGCCGCGTCGTAGATCTGAGTGATGCCCGGGTGGGTGAGCTTCTTCGCGAGGAGCGTCTCCTTGAGGAAGAGCGACCGGAAGAGCTTGGTGTCGTCGCCGAACTGGTGCGGATCGTAGACCTTGATCGCGACTTCCCGCGCCGGGAAGAGCTCGCGGCCCAGGTAGATCGTCGCCGACTGCCCCTGGCCCAGCACGCCCATGATCTCGTAGTTGCCGAGCCTCGCGGGCGGCGCCTTCGCGTCGCCGGGCAGCGTTTCGGAGAAGTCGGTCTTGAAGCTCATTCCCGCTCCTCGCGGATGCGCTTCATGATGTGCGCCACGTCCAGGAGGAGCACCGAGGCTCGCGCGTCCCCATCCTGGCGCGCGCCGATGCCCGAGATGGCGCCGGCGATGCGCTTGGCCGCGATCTCGGGCGCGGGCAGGATCTCCTCGTCGGCGAGCGCCAGGACGTCCGAGACGCTCGAGACCACGAGGCCCACGAGGCGCTCGTTCACGTTGAGCACGATGGCGCTGGCGTCCTCGAGCGCGATGGGCTCGGGGAAGCCGAACATGAGGCCCAGGTCCACGACCGGCACGATCGCGCCGCGCAGGTTGATCACGCCGCGCACGTAGGGCGCCACGTGCGGCACCCGCGTCACGTGCTTCACCTCGCGGATCTCCTGGACCTGGAGGATGTCGATGCCGTAGCTTTCCTCGCCCAGGCGGCAGGTGAGGAACTCGCGGCGCGCGGCTTCCGCGGCGACGCTCACTTGGCGGTCTCCTTGCGCATCGCGGCGGCGAGCGCGCGCTCGCGGATCCTGGGCAGGCCCACGACCTCGTCGACCGCACCCAGCTCGATCGCCTCGCGCGGCATGCCGAAGATCACGCTGGTGGCCTCGTCCTGGGCGATGTTGAAGGCGCCCTTCTTCTTCATCTCGGCCATTCCCTGCGCGCCGTCGCGGCCCATGCCGGTCATGAGCACGCCGGTCGCGTCCTTGCCGATGAACTTCGCCACCGACATGAAGAGGAAGTCCACCGACGGCCGGTGCAGGTTCATGGGCGGCTCCGTGGAAAGCTTGGCGAGCGTCTGCCCGCCCTCGCGCTTCACCCACAGGTGCTTGCCGCCGGGCGCTATGTAGGCGTGCCCCGGCAGGATCGGGTCGTTGTGCTCGGCCTCCTTCACGTTGATGCGGCAAAGCCCGTTCAGGCGCTCGGCGAACATCCGCGTGAAGTTCTCGGGCATGTGCTGCACGATCACGATGCCGGGGCAGTCGTGCGGCATGCCCACGAGGAACTCGCGGATCGCCTCGGTGCCGCCCGTGGAGGCGCCCACGGCGATGAGCCGCTCGGTGGTCTTCACGCCCACCGGCACCGGTCGCTTCATCACCGGCGGCATGGTCGCTTCCACCGACGGGTTGTCGGTGATGCGCCGCGGCGCCTTCAGGCGCGCGCTCTTGGCCGCGCGGATCTTCTCGGCGATCTGGTTGCCGTAGTCGTCGGGCGTCTGCTCGTTCAGCTTGGGCTTGGTCACGAAGTCCACGGCGCCCAGCTCGAGCGCGCGGAAGGTCACCTCGGAGCCGCGCTCGGTGGCCGCGGAGATCATCACCACGGGCATGGGCTTCGCGCGCATCAGCCGGTCGAGGAACTCCAGCCCGTTCATCTTCGGCATCTCGATGTCGAGCGTGATCACGTCGGGCTGCAGCGACTTGATCATGTCGCGCGCCTCGAAGGCGTCGGCGGCCGCGCCCGCCACGATCATGTCGGGCTGGTCGTTCACGATCTCGGTGAGGACGTCGCGGATCATCCGCGAGTCGTCGACGATGAGGACTTTTATCTTTTCGGTCATTTGAAGAGCTCCGCGCCGCCTTCGACGGGCGCATGGAAGAGGCGCGCGCCGTAGTCGCGTTCGCGAAGGACGATGGTGTCGTTGTTCACCTTGCGCAGGCGCTTCACCATCACCTTGCCGCTGCGGGGGAAGAAATAGATCTTGCGGGGCCACACGTCGAGCAGGTCGCGCGCGGCGATGGGAATGCGCTCCAGGTTCAGGTACTCGACGATGAATTCCGCGTTCTGCTGGCCCACGTTGGACAGCATGAAGCCCTGCAGCACGTTGCCGCCGCCGAACACCTTGGCCTCGAGCCGGTCGCGCCGGCCGCCCAGCTTGAGGATCTGGTTGATGAGGAGCTCCATCGCGTGCACGCCGTAGCGCCCGCCCGCGCTGATGTTGCCGTGGGTGCCGACCAGCTTGCCCTCGTCGGGGAGCATGAAGTGGTTCATGCCGCCGATGCCCGCCTCCTTGTCCCTCAGGCAGGCGCTCACGCACGAGCCCAGCACGGTGACCAGCGCCATGTCCTTGTTGGTCGCGTAGTACTCGCCCGGCAGGATCTTCGCCGTCTCGATCTTGAAATGCGGATCGAAGTAGCGGTTGGGCTGGTCGTCGCGCAGCGGATCGTCGTCGCGCATCACGCGGCACCGCCATTCGCCAATTCGTACACCGTCTGGCCGCGCAGTCGAAACCAGCGGCCCTGGTCGAGGAGGCTCTCGGCGTGCCCGGCGAAGAAGAGGCCGTGCGGCGCGAGGAGCTGCGCGAAGCGCTCGACCAGCCGGCGCTGCGTCGGCTTGTCGAAGTAGATCATCACGTTGCGGCAGAAGATCGCGTCCAGCCCCGGCTCGACGGGCCACTCGGCGTCCATCAGGTTCACGCGCGTGAATTCCACGCGGCGCGCGATCTCGGGACGCACGCGCGCATGGCCTTCGTGGCGGCCGGTGCCGCGCAGGAAGAAGCGCTTCTGGCGCTCGGGCGCGAGCTTGGTCACCGACTGCAAGGGATAGACCCCCGCGCGCGCGGTCGCGAGCACCTGCGTGTCGAGGTCGCTCGCGGTCACCGAGAACTCCGCGCCGGGCCGCGATTCGGTGAGGCACATGGCGATGGTGTAGGGCTCCTCGCCCGTGGAGCATCCGGCGCTCCACACGCGCATCGGGCGCGAGGCGGGAATCCCGGCGGCGTGGGCGGCGAGCGTGTCGAAGTGGTGCTCCTCGCGGTAGAACGAGGTCACGTTGGTGGTGAGCGCGTTGGTGCAATGCTCCCATTCCGCGGGCTCGAGCTCGAGGAAGCGCACGTAGTCGTCGAACGAGGCGAGACCCAGGGCCCGCAGGCGCCGCGCGAGGCGCGCGTACACCATCTCGCGCTTGCCTTCGGGAAGGCGGATGCCGGAGAAGCGGTAGATGCGGTCGCTGATCACGCGGAAGTGCTCCGCGCTGAAGCCGAATTCGCGCCCGGCGCTGGACAGCTTG
Organism: Usitatibacter sp.; assembly: GCA_036276215.1. GTDB lineage: Bacteria > Pseudomonadota > Gammaproteobacteria > Burkholderiales > Usitatibacteraceae > Usitatibacter. The sequence goes on along the minus strand of DATBEA010000159.1, from coordinate 2,211 downwards.
CCCTCCGGGGCGGCGGTCATCATGCGGCGGTGCGCGCGAGGTTGCGCGCCACGCTCGAGCGCGTGACGGCGCTCACGTCGAGGATGAGCGCCACGCGCCCGTCGCCGAGGATCGTGGCCCCCGCGACGCCCGGCACCGAGTGCAGGTTCGTGTCGAGCGACTTCACCACGAGCTGCTGCTGGCCGACGAGCTGGTCGACGAGGAGGGCCGCGCGCCGGTTGTCCACTTCGACCACGAGGCAGATGGGCTCGGGCCTCGAGGGGGACGGGGCCCCGGCGTCGTGTTGCGACCTGTCCCCGAGACTCGCGTGAAGCTGGACCACTTCGTCCAGCTTCACGATCGGCAGGTGCTCGCCGCGCACGGCCACGAGCGAGGGCTGGCCCACCACGTTGCGGATGTCGCCCGCGGCCGGCTTGAACGCCTCGGCCACGAACTCCAGCGGGACGATGTACTGCTCGTCGCCCACGCATACGATCATGCCGTCCAGGACCGCCAGGGTGAGCGGCACCTGGATCGTGATCGTCGTGCCCTCGCCCTTCGCGGAGGCGACCGAGACGCTTCCGCCCAGGGATGCGATGTTGCGCCGGACGACGTCCATCCCCACGCCGCGTCCCGAAAGGCTCGTCACTTCCCTGGCGGTCGAGAAGCCCGCCTCGAAGATGAGTCCCCACGCCTCGGCGTCGGTCCAGCCCTCGTTCACCGGCATCGCGAGCTCGCGCGCCTTGGCGAGGATGCGCTCGCGGTCCAGGCCCCGGCCGTCGTCGGACACCTCGATGATGACGCTCCCGCCGCGATGCGTGGCGCGCATGAACACCGCGCCCTGCTCGGGCTTTCCGGCGGCCGCGCGCTCCTCGGGCGACTCGATGCCGTGGTCGATCGCGTTCCTCACCACGTGGGTGAGCGGATCGATCAGCAGCTCGATCAGCTCCTTGTCGAGCTCGGTGTCGTGGCCCTGCGTGCGCAGGTGCACCTTCTTGCCGAGCTTGGCCGAGACGTCGTAGACCAGCCGGGGGAACCGGCTGAACACGAACTCCATCGGCATCATGCGGATCGACATCACGGCCTGCTGCAGGTCGCGCGTGTTGCGGTCGAGCGTGGCGAGGCTGTGCGAGAGCTGCTCGTCCTTGGCGATGCTCGCCGAGGCCTGCTGCATCATCGCCTGGGCGATCACGAGCTCGCCCACCAGGTTCACGATGCGGTCGATCTTCGCCACGCTCACCCGGATCGACGACTGGTCGCCCTTGCGGCGGTTGTGCTCGACCGGCCCGTCGGACTCGAAGAGGCCGTACTTCTCGTTTTTCGCGGGCGCGGCGGGAGCCGCCGGCGCCTCGTCGAAGAGGCCGTACGCGGTTGCCTTCGGCGAAGCGGCGTCCGCGAGTGCCGCGGGCCCCTCGTCGTCGCCAAAGAACGATTCTTCCGTCGGGCCCGCGGACGGGATCACGCTGGCCTCGGCCTTCTCGCGGGCGCGGTAGCCGGCGAGCTGGCGGCGCACTTCCGCCATGGCGGGATCCAGGCCGCGCTCCCCGCCCTTCAGGCGCGCGAGGTGCGCCTTGAACGCGTCGCAGGCGTCCAGGAGGAGGCGCACCGTGCTCTCGTCGGCGACGCCACGCCCCTTGCGCAGGTCGTCGAAGAGCGTCTCCATCTCGTGGGTCGCCTCCGAGAGCTGCGTGAACCCGAAGGTCCCGCTTCCGCCCTTGATGGAATGCGCCGCGCGGAAGATCGCGTTCAGCGTCTCGGTGTCCCCGCCCGACGCGCCAAGGGCCATGGCGCGCTCCTCGATCGACTCCAGGTGCTCCTGGGCCTCGTCGAAGAAGGTCGCGATGAACCGGTTGAGATCGATGGGCATGGGCGAGTGCGCTAGCGCAGCACCTTCTGCACGACTTCCAGCAGGGTCGCCGGGTCGAAGGGCTTCACCAGCCAGCCGGTCGCGCCCGCGGCGCGACCCTGCGCCTTCATGGTGTCGGACGACTCGGTAGTGAGCAGCAGGATCGGCGTGCTCTTGTAGTCGCGCAGCTCGCGCAGGCTCCGCACCAGCGTGAGCCCGTCCATGTTGGGCATGTTCTGGTCCGTGATCACCAGGTCGCAGGTCGTGGCCGTCGCGCGGTCCAGGCCCTGGGCGCCATCCTCGGCCTCGATCACGCGGTAGCCCGCGCTCTCCAGCACGAAGGCGACCATCTCGCGCATGGTGGCCGAATCGTCGACCGCAAGTAT
>DATBEA010000158.1:0-5902 GCA_036276215.1 Usitatibacter sp. | reverse complement strand
ACCAGGCTATACGTAGAAACGTCGAGCGCCTCGGGCTTGCGCCGCCCGTTGTACTTCGCATACTTCGCGACGATGTCGGCGATGTCCACCGCGTGCTCCGGCCCGAACTCGCGCGCGGCCCAGAGCGGAAGGTACTCGGCCACGCGGGCCGCCGGCCAGCGCTCCGGATTCCACGCGTAGGTGAGGAAGAACTCGATGGGCACTTCCATGGGCTTGATGTCGCCCACGTTCACGATCCAGATGCGGTCGGCGCCGTACTCGCGCGCGAGGTGCATCTGCTCCCAGATCCGGGGCAGCGGCGTCACGTTGATCCACTTGTACGAGCGCGGGCTGCCGTAGTAATCGAAGTGGTAGTAGATTCCCGCGCCGCCCGGGCGCTTGCGTTCCTCGGGCGTCGGAAGCCGGCGGATGTTGCCGAAGTTGTCGTCGCACCAGAGGAGCGTCACGTCGCCGGGCACGCGCATGCCGCGCTCGTAGTATTCCTGCACTTCCTTGTAGAGCATCCACGTCTGCGGGACGCGCGTGACGTCCGGCGAGATCTCGCTTGCGATGATGCGCCGCTGGTCGCCCACGATGCGCTCCAGGAGCGCCACGTTCGCTTCCTCGGTCATCGGCTTGTCGCCGTCGCCACGCATGCCGAGGGTGATGACCTTGTCCCAGTCGCGCGAGCGGTCGAGGCCGCCTTTCCAGAACTCGCGCAGGCGCTCGCCGTTGCTTTCGTAGTTCCACGCGCCGCCCTGCTGCCGGTGCCACTCGACCTGCGCGCGCATGAGCGGCTCGTGGTGCGAGGTGCCCATCACGATGCCGTACTCGTCGGCGAGCGGGCCGTTGGCGGGATCGTCGTCGAAGAACGCGTTGCGCCACATCGCCGGCCAGAGATAATTTCCCTTGAGCCGCAGGATCAGCTCGAAGACGTGCGCGTACATCTCGTGGTTGAGGTTCCCGAACTTCTTGCGCGCCCAGCCGCCCAGCGCGGGGTCCTCGTCGTTGATGAAGATGCCGCGGTATTTCACGGCCGGCGCATCGGCCACGCGCGTGCCGGCGGCGATGAAGAGACTCGCGTGCTTCTCCACCGGCACGTCGGCCCACCAGTACCAGGGCGACACGCCGATCTGCTCGGAGACTTCGTAGATGCCGAAGATGGTGCCGCGCTTGTCGGCACCCGCGATCACCAAAGCGTGCTCGACGCCAGGCATCGGATTCGCGACCGTTTGCACGAGGAAGCCTTCCCACCGCCCGCGCACCGCCGAGGCGTCGATCACGCCACGCGCCACGAGCGCGTCGATCGCGCGGCTCTTGCCGAGGGTTCCGACGATGACGACGTCGCGGCCCTTCGGCTCGCCGCCCGTCACGAGGTCGGGCTTCACCGAAGCCACGCGCTCGACGTCCGCCTGCAGGTCGGCCGCCGCGCGGATCACGCCCGCGAAGTCCGACGAATCGACGTGGATCGGCGCCGCGTGGCCGTCCACCGCAAGCGCCACCGCGCCATCGCGGGCCTCATGGACCACGAACGAGGGCTCCCCCAGCGCGTGCGCGCGCATCGCGAGGGCGAGCGCGAGGACGAAGAAAGCGGAGCTACTTTTCCAGCGGCTCATAGTCGAACCAGTCGAAATCGGCGGGCGGCATCGACCCGGGCCCGCTCGCGTACATGCCGACGAAGACACCCGTGAACCCCCCGCTCTTCTCCGACGAGAGCGGCTTCGCCGGCGCGGAGCCGAACGGTTGCATCGCGCCCGCGCCGACACCGTAGCTGAATTCGTAGCGCTCGGGAAACGCCTCGACCTGCAGCGTCACGCCGCCGGCACCGACGGGCGCCGAACGCTCGATTCGCAAGACGCCCGCCACGCGGGTGGCGAGCTCGATGCGCCAGGGCTGAACCCCCGTGACGCGCAGCTCGTAGTGGTTCGCCTCGTCTTGCCGAAGCACCAGCCCGGCCATTTGCGATTCGGCGGCCGGCACGAACTCCACGTGGGTCGCGGCGCGCATGCGCAGGTGCTCCTGCCGCCGCGCGACGAACGCGGGGCTCGCCACGTCCTCGAGGGTGGCGGCCGTGCCCTTCAATCGAAGGACGCCCGGGCGTTCCGAGAGCGACCAGGTGTCGAGCGAGGCGCTTCGCAGGTGAACCCACGCGAGGCCCAGGCGCGCGGAGTCGAAATCGTCACGAACCGGCTCCATCGGCCACGGCTGGGAAGGTGGCAGTCCCGCCCCGCTCATCTCGAGCGCGAGGGGCCGGTCGCCGTTGACGTGCGGCCATCCCTGCGCGTCCCACGTGACGGGGGCGAGCAACGTTTCGCGGCCGATGTGGTGGGCTCGCTCCAGCGGGCGAATGCCCAGGAGGACGAGCCACCACGCGCCTTCATCCGTTTGCACGAGGTCGCCGTGGCCGACCGCTTGCAAGGGCAGCTCGGGATGGTCGCGATGGGTGAGGATCGGGTTCGAAGGATCGGCCTCGAAGAGTCCCCACGGCGATTTCGAACGCGCGACCGTGAGGCTGTGCTGGTACGACGTGCCGCCTTCGGAGATCAGCAAGTAGTAGAGGCCGCCCACCTTGTAGAGATGCGGCCCTTCGGGCCAGATGCCGCCGGTGCCGGACCAGGCGAGCCGCGGCTCCGCCGAAAGCTTTCCTGTCGACAGGTCGATCTCCGACTGGTAGATGCCGCCGTTGCGCCCGCCGCCATGGCGCGTGTAGTAGACCTTGCCGTCGTCGTCGAAGAAAAGCGACGGATCCATGCTGAAGGACTTCTCGGCCAGCCACACGGGGTCGGACCATTCGCCCGCGGGATCCTTCGCGGTCACGTAGAAACTGCCGCCCTTCTCGATGTTCGTCGTGACGACGTAGAACGTGCCGTCGTGGTAACGGATCGTCGGCGCGAAGATGCCCTTGGAGCTTTTCTGCCCGGCGAGGTCGAGCTGGCTCTCGCGCGAAAGGGCGTTTCCCACCTGCCGCCAATGCACCAGGTCGCGGCTGTGATAGATAGGCACGCCCGGGAAATACTCGAAGCTGCTGGTCGCGAGGTAGTAGTCGCGGCCCACGCGAACGACGCTGGGATCGGCGTGGAATCCGCTGAGAATGGGGTTTCGATACGCCTGCGAGGCGCTGGTAGCGCAACCATCGATGGCCACGACCGCGCACGCCAAGAGGAACCACCGGAGCACCTACGCCGGCCTTCTCTCGAGGACCGCCTGGGCGAGCGTCCCGCTGTCCACGTGCTCGAGCTCGCCGCCCACGGGGAGTCCCCTCGCGATGCGGGTGACCTCGAGCCCTTTCCCGCCGAGAAGCTCCGAGATGTAGTGCGCGGTGGCTTCTCCCTCCACCGTGAAGTTGGTGGCGAGGATCACTTCCTTCACCACGCCATCGGCCGCGCGCTTCGCGAGCCGGTCGAGGTGGATCTCGCGCGGGCCGATGCCGTCCAGCGGGGAGAGCCGCCCCATCAGCACGAAGTAGAGACCCGCGTAGCTTTGCGTCTGCTCCATCATGAGCAGGTCGCCGGGGGACTCCACGACGCAGAGGAGCGAGCCATCGCGCCGCGCAGAGGAGCAGATCGCGCAAAGCTCGGCTTCCGTGAACGTGTTGCACTTCCCGCAGTGGCGGATTCGCGCGAGCGCATCGGCGAGGCCCGTCGAGAGGCGCCCGGCGCCCTTCTGGTCGCGCTGCAGCAGGTGGTAGGCCATGCGCTGCGCCGACTTGGGCCCCACGCCGGGGAGGCAGCGCAGCGCCTGGATCAGTTCCTCGAGGGCCGCCGGCTTCTCCATGAAGTCCTAGAAGCCGGGAAGGTTCATGCCCGGCGGCAGGTTCATGCCCGCCGTGAATCCCGACATCTTCGCCTGCGTCGCGGCCTCGGCCTTGGCCACCGCGTCGTTCATCGCGGCCATGACCAGGTCCTCGAGCATGTCCTTGTCCTCGGTGAGCAGGCTCGGGTCGATCGCCACCTTCTTCACGGCGAACTTGCACGTGATGACGACCTTCACGAGGCCCGCGCCCGACTGGCCCTCGACCTCGATCTTCGCGAGCTCCTCGGCGGCCTTGCGCATGTTCTCCTGCATCTGCTGCGCCTGCTTCATGAGCGCGCCCAATCCGCCCTTGGGAATCATGCCGTCACCTCTTGTCGCTGGTTGAGTTGCCCGGCGCATCGGCCGGACGGATGGAGGAAGGCACCACCTCGGCGCCCAGGTCGTTCACGAGGCTTCGCACGAACGGGTCCTCCTCGATGGCTTCCGCCGCGCTCGCCTGGCGCTTTTCCATCTCGCGCGATTTCACGGCGGCCACGCTCTTGCCGCCCGTGGAGCCCACGCGCACCGAGAGGCGCAGGCCCGCGCCGAAATGCGGCGCGAGATCCGCCTTCAGCTTGTCGAGGTAGGACTTCTCCGCGTACATGCGATGCGATTCGGGAACCACGAGCTGGAGGTGGTTGTTCTCGTACGATTCGATCTCGGCGTGGCGAGCGGCCATGCCGGCCATGCCCGTGAGGCCCGTGCGCTCGACGAAGGCGGGCCAGTCCCCGTCGAATGCGACCGCGTTCGCCTTGGCCGCGGGGGCGGGCGCCGCGGCGGGCTTCGAGACCGGGCCCGGCACGCTCGCGGGCGCAGGCGCCGTTGCAGCGCGCGGCTGCGCCGGCGCGCCGGAAAAGGAAAGCATGCGCAAGAGCGCCATGGTGAAGCCGGCGAACTCGTCGGGTGCCAGCGGCAGGTCGCGCCGCCCGAGGATCGCGATCTGGTACATCACCTGCACGCGGGCGGGATCCAGGCGCTCGGCCATCGCCGCGATGCGCGCCGAATCCTCGTCTTCCGCCGGCTGCGCGCCCGCTTGCGACAGCGCGATGCGATGCAGGATGGCGGCGAGGTCTTCCAGCGCCTGGTCCAGCGCGATGCTGCGCGAGGCGATGCGTTCAGCTTCCTCGATGGCGCCCTTGCCGTCGCCCGAGGCGATGCGCTCGAGGAGCGGCCAGAGGAGGTCCGAGCCCATGGTTCCCAACATGTCGGCCACGTCCTTGGCCATGACCTTGCCGGCGCCGTGGGCGATCGCCTGGTCGAGAAGGCTCAAGCTGTCGCGCACGCTGCCCGAGGCCGCCTTGGCGATGAGCGCCAGCGCGGGCTCCTCGAAGGCGATCTTCTCGGCCGTGAGGACGTTCTTGAGATGGCCCGCGAGGAGCGCCGGGGGCAGCGGCTTCAGGTTGAACTGCAGGCAACGCGACAGCACCGTGACGGGCAGGCGCTGCGGGTCGGTGGTGGCGAGGATGAACTTCACGTGCTCGGGCGGCTCCTCCAGCGTCTTCAGCATCGAGTTGAAGGCGTTGCGCGAGAGCATGTGCACTTCGTCGATGATGTAGACCTTGAAGCGCCCGGCCACCGGCATGTACTGCGCGGTGTCGAGGAGCTCGCGCATCTCGTCGACCTTGGTGTTGGTCGCGGCGTCCACCTCGAGCAGGTCCACGAAACGGCCCGAGTCGATCTCGGTGCACGCGCGGCACTTGCCGCACGGATGCGCGGAGATGCCGTTGGTCTCGCAGTTGATCGCCTTGGCGAGAATTCGAGCCAGCGTGGTCTTGCCCACGCCGCGCGTGCCCGTGAAGAGGTAGGCGTGGTGCAGGCGCTTGGACTCGAGGGCGTTGGTGAGCGCGGTCACCACGTGCGGCTGCCCGACGATCTCCTCGAACGCCCGGGGACGCCACTTGCGGGCGAGCACTTGGTAGGTCATTGGGTTCTGGGAGCGAAGCGCTGGATGGCTTTTCTCAGGTCCGGGCCTTCCAGCCAAAATCGAAATGGCGAGCCTGACCCACGGCACTTGAGGGAATCGACTATGGCTGCTTCGTTCCCGACCTGACCAGGTTCACCGCCCCGCGATGCGTGGAGGCCCGCCGGGAAGAATTATACCGTGCTATCGAGGCCCGGCCGCGCAGGTGCG
>DATBEA010000157.1:0-4114 GCA_036276215.1 Usitatibacter sp. | reverse complement strand
CAGCCCACCCACACGCCATACCAGCGCGTCACGTGGGAAGCGCTCGCGACCGAACCCGAGCTCGATGTCACCGCGGAGGTCCATGGAAGCCCGGCGAACAGGCACCTGCGCGTCCACGCGCAGCCGGGCCCGTTTCGCCTGCGCTATGACGCGATCGTCGATCTCGTGAATCACTTCGCGCTTCCCTCGGACCTGAAGGAAGTGCCGATCGCCGAGCTTCCGGCGTCGGTGCTCCAATACATCTATCCCAGCCGCTACTGCCAATCCGACCAGATGCTGGAAGTGGCGCGCCGCGAGTTCGGCACGATGGAGCCCGGCTATGCGCGCGTGGAAGCGATTCGCCAATGGGTCGAGGACCGCACGCGCTTCCAGGTGGGATCGAGCCATGCCGGCACGTCCGCCCTCGATACGCTCTCCTGCGGCACCGGGGTCTGCCGCGATTTCGCGCACCTCATGATCTCGATGTGCCGGGCGCTCAACATCCCGGCGCGCTTCGCCACCGGCGTCGATTACGGCGCGGACCCGGCGCTCGGGCCCACGGACTTTCATTGTTATGTGGAAGCGTACCTGGGAGACCGCTGGTACATCTTCGATCCCTCGGGCATCTCGCCGCGCATGGGACTCTTCCGGATCGGCACGGGGCGCGACGCGAGCGACGTGGCCTTCGCGACCATTTTTGGAACCGTCCAGTGGACGATGCCGCGGATCTCGATCCGGGCCGAAGGTGACGAGGCGAATGGAATCGCCCCGCCGGTGAGGCACGACTACGCGGTTTCGACCGACTCCGCTTGCGCGGAGCCCGACGAGGCGGTGACGCAGCTGCATGGGCCGGGCGGGCTCATGCAGAGCGCCACGCCTTCCGTTCCGGCCGATTAACCCGTCGCGATCGTTCCGCTCACGTTGCCCGCGCCGGCCACGCGCCTGGCGATCGCTTCGGCGCGCTGCGCCTGGCGGTTGTCCTGGGCGAAGCCGGACAGGGCGACGCGCCCATCCTTCGCGCTCACGGTGGCGGTGATGCCGGGCTCGGAGAGCCGGCGGTCCGCGCGCAGCGCATCGGCGACTCGATCGGCAAGCGCCTCGTCGTCGGCGTTCATCGCGCCCGAATGGATGCTCCCGTCGTCGGCAGCGAGCCTCGCGGTATTGGCGGAGTCGTAGTTCCACGCGTGATGGGCATAGTCGTGCGCGAAGCACGGCGCCGCGCCAAGCGCGAGGGTGACGGCGAGGATGGCAGTCTTGCGGTCCATAGGGATATCTCCTTCTCGATGTAACGAAGGCAAATACCCGCAACAAGCGTGCCCGGCGAGAGCCCCGATTCCGGGGCCGGCCGAAATTCGATCGGCCTACGCGCGGAAAAAGCTACCGCGCCGGCAAATCATTTGCCGGTCCATCTCTCCAGCTTGTCGATGAGGGCCACCTGCTGTTCGACGCCCAGGAGGATGCCGTCGATCGCCCGCGCGAGGGTCGGGTCGGGATCGTCGATGAGGGTCTCGAGCACGTGTGCCCAGCTCTTGATCCCGTTCAACGGCGTGCGCAGCTCGTGGGCGAGCTGCTCCAGGTCGACGATCTCGGCGGCGGCCACCCCGGAAACGCGCTCGGTTACTGGGTCCGCGACACGCTCCCCATCGCCGGGCGCTGCTGCTCCTCGCGGATGCCGTACTCGCGCAACCGGTTGTAGAGCGTCTTGGTGCAGATGCCGAGCATCTCGGCGGTGCGCTTGCGCTCGCCGCCGCAGTGCTCGAGGGTGGAAAGGATCAGCTCGCGCGCGGCCACCGAGAGCGGAGTGCCCAGCGGAACGGTAATGGCGGGTCCCGAGGAGGAGGAGGACGCGGACGACGGGAAGGAGGAGGGCGGGAGCGGCGCGAAGGACGTCGCTCCGTAGCCCGCGCGCGAGGGCGCTTCACCGGAATCGGGCGAGGGTCCCTCGAGGCCTTCGTCGCCCGCCATGATGTAGACGCGGTGGATGTAGTTCTTCAGCTCGCGCACGTTGCCCGGCCACGGATACTGCTTCATGCGGCCGATCGCGGTCGAGGCGAACATCTTGCGCGTGCCGCACGCCTCGTTCATCTCCTGCAGGAAATGCTCGGCGATGAGCTCGATGTCGTCGCCGCGATCGCGCAGCGGCGCCATCTGGAGCGGGAAGACGTTCAGGCGATGGTAAAGATCGTCGCGCAGCTTCCCGGCGCGCACCGCCTCGCGAGGGTCGCGATTGGTGGCGGCGATGATCCGCACGTCGGTCTCGATCACGCGCGAAGTGCCGATGCGCATGAGGGTGCCGGTCTCGAGGACCCGCAGCAGGCGCACCTGGAGCTCGAGCGGCATCTCCGTGATCTCGTCCAGGAAGAGCGTGCCGCCGCTCGCCTGCTCGAAATAGCCCTTGTGCTGGCGGTCGGCGCCCGTGTAGCTGCCGCGCTCGTGGCCGAACATCTCGTTCTCGATCAGGTTGGCCGAGATCGCGCCGCAGTTGATCGCGAGGAAGGGCTGCTTGCGGCGCCTCGAGAGCTCGTGGATGGTGCGCGCGACAATCTCCTTGCCCGTGCCGCTTTCCCCGAGGAGGAGCACCGTGGCTTCCGTGGGCGCCACGCGCGCGATCTTGTCGTAGACCTCCTGCATCGCGGGCGAGCGGCCCACCAGGCGCCCGAAGCGCCCCAGGCGCCGAAGCTCGTCGCGAAGCGCGCCGATTTCGGCCTTGAGCTCCCCGCTCTTGGGCACGCGCGAGAGCACGGCCTTCAGCCGCTGGAAGTTCACGGGCTTGGTGAGGTAGTCGGAGGCGCCCAGGCGCAGGGCCTCGACGGCGCTCTCGACGCTCGCATGGCCGGTGATGAGGATCGTCTCGATGTTGGCGCGGTCCTCGAGGTCCTCGAAGAGCTCCATGCCGCTGCCGTCGGGGAGCCGCAGGTCCATGAGCACCACGTCGGGCCGCTGGCGCACGAGCTGGATCCGCGCCTCGGCCACGCTTCCCGCGGTCGCGACGGTGAATCCCTCATGGCTCGCGAGCGCTGCGAGCGCTTCGCGGGTGTTGGCGTCGTCGTCGACGATCAGTACATGGGACATAGGTAGATTGCTCCAGCGCGTGCGCAGTTTTTTCCATCTTGAACCGCGTCGCGCGTGGAGGCTGTCGGCAAATTCCTACAACGCGTAGGAGAACGCGACGTCCCTCTGATCGGCAGGTGATACTCGCTAGGCGGCCTTTCCGGGTTGGCTCAGTCGGCCGAGACGAGAAGCGTGTTCTCGACGCGCATCACGCCATCCTCGCCCTCGGCATGGGCGGAGGCGATGGCCGCCTGCTCGCGGTTCTTCACCCGTCCCGTGAGGCTCACGACGCCCCGGCTGGTATTCACCGAGACGTCGGCGCCGGCGAGGCTTGGATCGGTCATGAGCGCGGCCTTGACCTGGCCCGTGATGAACGTGTCGGCAAGTGTTTCGGGCGCCGGCAGCTTCGCCGTCGTGGACAAGGGTTTGGCCGCAGCGGAAGCCGGGGCGGGCGCGGGTTGGCTCGCCTGGGCCGCGGCCTGCGGCAGGGCCGCGCGGTTGCAAGCGCCGAGCGCGCATGCGCCGGCCAGGCCAAGGAGGATCGAGCGGAGGATTTTATCGGGGTGCATGACGAAGAAACGCAGCACGACTCGTGCCAGCCGACGCCTCCTCGAGACCCACGGAACCTCCGGCGCGCGGCGCATCTCAGAGAGATTCCCCGCCGTTTTTTTAGAGGAGCAATGCCATGGCAAAGCCGAAGAAACCCGCGCGCGCGCAACCGCTCGCGATCGATCTCCTGATGACCGACCACCGCAAGGTCGAGGACCTGTTCGCCCGCTACGAGGATGAAAAGGACGGCGACGAAGGCGCGCGCCGCGAGCTCGCCGAGCGGATCTGCGCCGAGCTGAAGGTCCATACGCAGGTGGAGGAAGAGCTCTTCTATCCGTGGCTGCGCGAAAACCTCGACGACGACGACATGGACATGGTGGAGGAGGCGCAGGTGGAGCACAACGGCGCCAAGGACCTGATCGAGCAGATCGAGGCGGCGAGCGCGATCGATGACGAATACAACGCCAAGGTGAAGGTGCTGGGCGAATACATAAAGCACCATGTGAACGAGGAAGAGAACGAGATCTTCCCGAAG
>DATBEA010000156.1:0-3296 GCA_036276215.1 Usitatibacter sp. | reverse complement strand
TCTCGCGGGCCACAGCGAGGTCGCCCCCGGCCGAAAGACCGATCCCGGCCCCTGGTTCGAGTGGGATCGGGTGCGCGCCGCCCTGGGCTGAAGGCGCGGGTCGCCTGCCCGCTATTTAGGCGCCCGAAATTTCATCGCCCGGTCCCCGCAAGGCCCTGAAAAAGCTCGCGAAAAAAAACCCAGAAATGCCCCCTTGCGTTGCCGTGCGTCCCTCCCTATAGTTTGTGCCGAAGCCTGACACGAAGCACTACATCTTGTGGACGGGCAGTAGAACAAGTTGTGCATAACCGGGCGATTTTGGAGCGGTTTTCCAACGGAATCCGGTGGTTAGCAGGCCATAGAACCTGCGCGACATGAAACCGGGGCAGGGCGCCCGAGCCCCGGCCTTAAAACAGCATCCAGGAGATTTTCCCATGCGCTTGGCTTCCGATATTCATCCCGCGACCCCCCTCCAGACCCCGATCCTTGGCGAAGAGGCGAATGCGTCGCAGGAGAGATATGCGGATTACAAGGTCATCCGGCGCAACGGCGCGGTGGTGGGCTTCGAGCCCGACAAGATCGCGGTGGCGATGACCAAGGCGTTCCTCGCCGTCTCGGGCAACACGGCCGCGGCGTCGGCCGGCGTGCGCGAGAAGGTGGCGGCGCTCACCCAGGCCGTCGTGCAGTCGCTGCTGCGCCGGCATCCGGCGGGCGGCACCTTCCACATCGAGGACGTGCAGGACCAGGTCGAGCTCGCGATGATGCGCGCGGGCGAGCACCAGGTCGCGCGCTCGTACGTGCTCTACCGCGAGGAGCGTGCCCGCGAGCGCGCCAAGCGCGTGCAGGAAGCGGCCGATTCGCAGCGCCCGCGCATCCACGTGATGATCGGCGACGCCAAGGAGCCGCTGGACACCGCGAAGCTCGAGGCGCTCATCGCTTCGGCGTGCGAGCACGTGCATGCCAGCGCCGAGGTCGATCCCAAGAAGATCTTCGACGCGACGCTGCGCGACCTCTACGACGGCGTGCCCATCGAGGAGGTCTACAAGTGCGCCATCCTCGCCGCGCGCATGCTGATCGAGCAGGACCCCGACTACACCTACGTGACGGCGCGCCTCCTCCTGCACACGATCCGCCGGGAGATCCTGGGCGACGATGTGACGCAGGCCGAGATGTCCACGCGCTACGCCGAGTACTTCCCCACCTTCATCAGCCAGGGCGTGAAGGCGCAGCTCCTCGACGAGCGGCTCGCCTCCTATGACCTGAAGCGCCTGGGCGCGGCGTTAAAGCCCGCGCGCGACCTCCAGTTCAACTACCTGGGCCTGCAGACGCTCTACGACCGCTACTTCCTGCACATCCAGGAGCGGCGCATCGAGCTGCCGCAGGCGTTCTACATGCGCGTGGCGATGGGCCTCGCCCTGAACGAGATCAACCGCGAAGACCGCGCGATCGAGTTCTACAACGTGCTCTCGACCTTCGACTTCATGTCGTCCACGCCCACGCTCTTCAACGCGGGCACGCAGCGCTCGCAGCTCTCGTCGTGCTACCTCACGACCGTGGCCGACGACCTGGACGGCATCTACGAGGCGATCAAGGAGAACGCGCTGCTCTCGAAGTTCGCGGGCGGCCTGGGCAACGACTGGACGCCGGTCCGGGCGCTCGGCTCCTACATCAAGGGCACCAACGGCAAGAGCCAGGGCGTTGTGCCGTTCCTCAAGGTGGTTTCCGACACCGCGGTGGCCGTGAACCAGGGCGGCAAGAGGAAGGGCGCGGTGTGCTGCTACCTCGAGACGTGGCACCTGGACATCGAGGAATTCCTCGAGCTTCGCAAGAACACGGGCGATGACCGCCGCCGCACGCACGACATGAACACGGCGAACTGGATCCCCGACCTCTTCATGAAGCGCGTGATGGAAGGCGGCGAGTGGACGCTCTTCTCGCCCTCGGACGTGCCGGACCTGCACGACAAGTTCGGCCGCGATTTCGAGGAGGCCTACACCGTCTACGAGAAGAAGGCCGCGCGCGGCGAGGTGAAGCTGCACAAGAAGATCCCGGCGCAGAGCCTGTGGCGCAAGATGCTCACGATGCTCTTCGAGACGGGGCATCCGTGGATCACGTTCAAGGACGCGTCCAACATCCGCAGCCCGCAGAGCCACGTGGGCGTGGTGCACTCGTCGAACCTGTGCACCGAGATCACGCTGAACACCAACGCGGAAGAGATCGCGGTGTGCAACCTGGGGAGCGTGAACCTGCTCGCCCACGTGAAGGACGGCAAGCTCGACCACGTGAAGCTGAAGAAGACGATCTCGACCGCGATGCGCATGCTCGACAACGTGATCGACATCAACTACTACGCGGTGAGGAAGGCGCACGACTCGAACAAGCGCCACCGTCCCGTGGGCCTGGGCATCATGGGCTTCCAGGATGCGCTGCACGAGCTTCGCATCCCGTACGCGAGCGACGCGGCGATGGAGTTCGCCGACCGCTCGATGGAAGCGGTGTGCTACTTCGCGTACTGGGCCTCGACGGAATTGTCGCGTGAGCGCGGCCGTTACTCGACCTTCCCCGGCTCGCTCTGGGACAAGGGCATCCTCCCGCACGATTCGTTGAAGCTCCTGCTGGACGAGCGCGGCGGCTACGTGGACGTGGACCAGTCGGAGACGATGGATTGGGGCAAGCTGCGCGCGCGCATCAAGGAGCACGGCATGCGCAATTCCAACTGCATCGCGATCGCGCCCACGGCCACGATCTCCAACATCATCGGCGTGTCGGCCTCGATCGAGCCGAACTACCAGAACCTCTTCGTGAAGTCGTACCTCTCGGTCGAGTTCACCGTGGTGAACGAGTACCTGGTGCGCGACTTGAAGAAGCTGGGCCTGTGGGACGCGGTCATGGTGAACGACCTCAAGCACTTCGACGGCTCGATCGGCAAGATCGATCGCGTGCCCGTGGAGCTGCGCAAGGTGTACGCCACCGCGTTCGAGGTGGATGCCACGTGGCTCGTCGAAGCCGCCGCGCGCCGGCAGAAGTGGATCGACCAGGCGCAGTCGCTCAACATCTACATGGCGGGCGCCTCGGGCCGCAAGCTCGACGACACCTACAAGCTCGCGTGGATGCGCGGTCTCAAGACCACGTACTACCTGCGCACGCTGGCTGCAACATCGGCCGAGAAGTCCACGGGCAAGGGCGGCGAGCTGAACTCCGTCCCGGCCACCGGCGGCATCTCGGCGATGGGCGCTTCGGCGAGCGAAGGTGCGGGCGACGGCGCGTCGGGCGAGGCCAAGTTCTGCTCGATCGACAATCCGGAGTGCGAAGCCTGC
>DATBEA010000155.1:0-1932 GCA_036276215.1 Usitatibacter sp. | reverse complement strand
AAGTGCCCGGTGTGGAACCTGCACCAGGTCTATTCCAGCCAGCAGACGCGCGACTGGGCCTGGAGCGGCTGCACCACCGCGGGGATCGGCTGCCTCGAATGCAAGCAGCCGGTGATCGACTCGATCAACGCGGAAATCGCGCCGATCCGCGAGCGGGCGGTGCAGTTCGAGGACGATCCGACGTTGGTGCGCAACATCATCCAGGACGGCTGCGAGAAGGCCTCCGACCTGGCGAACGACACGATGCGGGATGTTCGCGAGGCGATGGGCCTCAACTTCAGCTAAGGCGGGACGCAGATGAACGCAGGCAAAGGCACGCAGGTGAACGCGGATGTTCGAAGGTGGACGGTGCGCGGTTTGGCGGCGGCGTTCCTCGCGGGCATCGCGTTCGCTGCCGCCGCGGGCACGCCGGTGCCGGGCGGCAAATGGAGCTTCGTGTGGAAGGACGCGCGCGGGGATGCATCCAAGCCCATCCGCGTGTACACGTACCGGCCGCGGGCGTGCGACAGCACGTGCCCGATGGTGATCGTCCTGCACGGGTTGAGCCGCAACGCCTCGGACTACCGCGATTATTGGGAGCTCATCGCGGACCACTACAAGGTGCTCGTGGTCGCACCGGAGTTCACCCAGGAGGGCTGGCCCGGCACCGAGGGCTACAACCTGGGCAACATCGGCGGCGGCGATCGCAACAAGACGGTCTTCGCCGCCATCGAGCACCTCTTCGACGAGATGCGCGACGGCCAGGCGAGCTACGTGCTCTTCGGGCACTCGGCGGGCGCCCAGGTGGCGCACCGTCTGGCCCTCCTCTTCCCTGAAAATCGCGCTTCGGTGATCGTCGCCGCGAACGCGGGCTGGTACACGATGCCCGACTACCGCCAGGAGAAAGTCACGAACCCCTTCCCGTATTCCCTGGTGAACGTGCCGGGCGGCGGGGGCGACGCGCTGCTGCGCAAGGCGCTCGCGCGCCGGCTCGTCGTGATGGTGGGCGAGAGCGACAACGATCCCGACGCCAAGAACATGGCCAAGAACGACGGCGCGGAGAAGGAAGGCGCCACGCGGCTGGATCGCGCCGAGACCTTCTTCAAGACCGCGACCACGGCGGCGAACGACCTGGGCGTGAAGCTCAACTGGGATCTCATCGAGGTGCCCGGCGTGGCGCACAGCGCTTCCTCCATGAGCAAGGCCGCGGCCGACGCCGTGCTCGGGAAGAAATGACCACGACCCACGCCGCCAACGACCCCGCGCTCGAGCAGCCCGTGCTCGACCTGGCGCTCCCCTTCGCGAAGATCCGCGGCGAGCCGATGACCGAGATGCCGGCGGACCTCTACATCCCGCCCGAGGCGCTCTCGGTCTTCCTCGACGCCTTCGAGGGGCCGCTCGACTTGCTGCTCTACCTCATCCGGCGCCACTCGCTCGACATCCTCGACATCCCCATGGCGGAGCTCACGCGCCAGTACATGGAGTACGTCGAGATGATGCGCACCACGCAGCTCGAGCTCGCCGCCGATTACCTGCTGATGGCCGCCCTCCTCATCGAGATCAAGTCGCGCATGCTGCTGCCGCGCCCGCCGCGCGAGAACGCGAACGAGCCCGAGGACCCGCGCGCGGAGCTGGTGAGGCGCCTGCTGGAATACGAGCGCATGAAGCAGGCGGCCTACGCGATCGCGGAGATTCCCGTGGCGGGCCGCGACTTTTCCCTGGTCGAGGTCTACATCGAGCAGGCCATCGCGGAGCGCCTGCCCGACGTGCACGTGGCCGACCTCTCGGAGGCGTGGCGCGCCATCCTCGCTCGCGCGCGCATGACGCGCCACCATCGCATCACCCGCGAGCAGCTCTCGGTGCGCTCGCACATGACCCGGATCCTGCGCACGCTGCAGCCCGGGACGTTCGTCGAGTTCTCCGCGCTCTTCGAGCCCGAGCGCGGCGTGGCGC
>DATBEA010000154.1:0-6049 GCA_036276215.1 Usitatibacter sp. | reverse complement strand
TGCGCGCCGCCGGGCGCATCTCGACGCCTCGCTGGGAGCGGCTGGTGCTCGCCGTGCGCGCCACCCTCGAGCGCGCGATCGACGCGGGCGGCAGCACGCTGCGCGACTTCGCCTCCGCCGAGGGCCGCCCCGGGTACTTCCAGCATCGCCACGCGGTCTATGGACGCGAGGGCAAGCCCTGCCCCACGTGCGCGACGCCGATCCGGTCGCTGCGCCAGGGGCAGCGCGCGACGTTCTTCTGCCCGAAGTGCCAGCGTTGAGCACGACCGGCGCCGGCGTCCCGCAGGCGGGCTCCTTCGAGGCGAGCCTCGCGGCGCTGCGCGAGTGGCGAGGCGAGGTCGCGGGCGCGCTCGCCTCCTTCCGGCGCTGGGCCATCACCGGGCGAATCATCGACGAGCAGGCCGCAACCCGGCTCGCGCACCTCGAGCAGCGCCTGGCCGGCGAGCGCCTCACCATCGCCTTCGTGGCCGAGCAGTCGCGGGGCAAGAGCGAGCTCATCAACGCCCTCTTCTTCGCCGCCCACGGCGCGCGCCTGCTGCCGGCGAGCGGCGGCAAGATCCTGTGTCCCGTGGAGATCGCGTGGGACGCGTCGCGGCCGCCCTCGATCCGGCTCCTTCCCATCGAGACCCGGGACGAGGGGCACGCCCTGCGCGAGTACTTCGGGGATCCCCGTGCCTGGCGCGAGGACCCGCTCGACCCGCAGA
Organism: Usitatibacter sp.; assembly: GCA_036276215.1. Lineage (GTDB taxonomy): Bacteria > Pseudomonadota > Gammaproteobacteria > Burkholderiales > Usitatibacteraceae > Usitatibacter. The sequence continues at coordinate 5,345 of DATBEA010000154.1, read as the reverse complement.
AGCCCGAGAGCATCGCCGCGGCCTGCGAAGTGCTCACCCAGTCGCGCGAGGTGAACGGCGCCGCGGTGCCGCGCTGGCGCTACGCGATCGTGAACTACCCGCACCCCGTGCTCGCCGCGGGCGTGACGCTCCTCGACACGGCCGGCCTCGCCACGCTCGCTTCCGAGCCCGAGCTTTCCTTCCACCGCGTGCCCGACGCGGCCGCGGTGGTGTTCGTCGTGTCGGCCGAGAACGCGGTGGCCGAGGCCGACCGCGCGCTCTGGAACGAGCACGTGGCGACGATCTCGGGAGTCCACGACACGTGCTTCGTCGTGCTGAACAAGATCGACGGGCTGCGCGACGGCTCCCGCGGCGAGGGGCAGGTGCTCTCCGAGATCGATCGCCAGGTGAGGATCGTGGCCGACGCCCTGGATGTCGATCCCACCCGCATCTTCGCGCTGTCCGCCAAGCAGGGCCTGAACGCGAAGCTCACGGGCGATCGGGACGCGCTGCTGAAGAGCCGCCTCTACCGGCTCGAGCAGGCGCTCTCGCGCGGGATGTCGCGCCAGCGGCAGCTCGTGCACGCGACCGAGGTGCGCGCCGAGGCGCGCGGGGCGCTCGCCGAGACCCGCACGCTCCTCGTGAGCCGCCTCGCCTTCGCGCGCGACCAGGTCGAGGAGCTCGAGGCGCTGCAGGGACGCAACCAGAAGCTCATCGAAGCGCTCGCGAGGAAGGCCGGCATCGAGCGCGGGCGCATCGAGCAGGCGCGCGCGACCCTGGACGGCATGAAGGCCGCGCACGAGCGCCATGCGCGCGAGATGGAGAAGCTGCTCGACCCGGGTGCGGCACGCGAGGACGCCGCCCGCGCGCGCGAGGCGGTCGCGGGAAGCGCCTTCTCGCGCGGGATCGGCGAGATCCTCTCCGAGTATTTCCGCCAGTCCCGCGACAAGCTCACGCGCGCGATCGCCGTGATCGTCGAGGAGCGCAACCTCATGGCGAACGTGAACCGCAAGATGAGCCACGAATACAAGATCGCCACGGTGGAGACCGCCGAGTTCGGCACCGAGCGCTTCCTCGTGGAGCTGGACCGCATCCAGGAGCATTGCGCGCGCGAGTTCAAGGGCGGCTCGAGCATGCTGCTGAAAAGCCGCAAGGCGCTCGCCACGCTCTTCTTCGACACGGCCGCGGCGCAGGTGATGCGCATCTTCGAGATCGCCGACCGGGAGACGCGGGCCTGGATGGGCGGATTCGTCCGCCCGCTGGAATCCCAGCTCGCGGCCTACCAGGAGCAGTCGTATTCGCGCATCGAGGGCATGGGGCGCATCCAGACCGCGGAGACGGACCTCATCGCGCGGCTGGAGGAGATGCGCCAGCTCGCCGCGCACATGGTCGCGCAGCGCGAGCAGCACGAGGCATACGAGAAGCGCATCCTGGAGCTCACGGAAATCCCGCGCGGCGGCTCGCAATCCTAGCGCGTCACGCCGCCTTTTCCGCCTTCAGCGAATCGTACCGGGCGAGGAGCTCGTCGCGCGATTCCACGTGCTCCTGGTCGAGCGGGATGCAATCCACCGGGCAGACCTGCACGCATTGCGGCTCGTCGAAATGGCCCACGCACTCGGTGCAGCGCCGCCAGTCGATCACGTAGATCTCGGGGCCCATGCGGATCGCCTGGTTCGGGCACTCCGGCTCGCACACGTCGCAGTTGATGCACTGGTCGGTGATGCGCAGCGCCATCAGCCGGCCTCGCCCCGCCCGATCTTGTCGCGCATTCGCCCGGCGGTCACCGGGTGCACGAACTCGGAAATGTCCCCGCCCAGCACCGCGATCTCGCGCACGATCGTGGCCGAGAGGAAGAGGTACTTGTCCGACGGCGTGAGGAAGAGGGTCTCGACCCCCGGCGCGAGGCGGCGGTTCATGCCGGCCAGCTGGAACTCGTACTCGAAGTCCGACACCGCGCGCAGCCCCCGCAGGATCACCGTGGCCGAATGCTCCTTCACGAACTCGGAGAGCAGCCCCGAGAAGCCCTCGACGGTCACGTTCTTGTACGGCTTGAGGACCTCGCGCGCGATGATGATGCGCTCCTCGAGCGAGAAGAACGGGCGCTTCGCCTGGCTATGGGCCACTCCCACCATCACCTCGTCGAACAGCCGCGAGGCGCGCTGGATCAGGTCCTCGTGGCCGTTGGTGATGGGGTCGAAGGTGCCGGGATAGACAGCGCGAATCGTCATGAATGGGCCTCGTAAAGCGCATAGCGTACAGCCCCCGCCCGGTCTTCGCGCAAAGCCCGCCACCCTTCGGGCGGGTCGAGCCGGCGGTCGCTCTCGACATAGACGCGCGCGCCGGGCGAAAGGCGCCCCGCCAGCGATGCGAGCGCGCGCCCCGCGAGATCGCTCGCGTACGGCGGATCGACGAAGGCCACGTCGAAGCGCTCGCCGCCTTCGCCGAGCCAGTCGATCGCGTCGCGCACGAGGATTTGGGGATCGGCTTCCAGGAGCCGCGCCGATTCGCGCAGCGCCGCGGCCACGGCACGGTCCTTCTCCACCATCACCACGCGCGAGGCCCCGCGCGAGAGCGCCTCGAAGCCGAGCGCCCCGCTGCCGGCGAAGAGGTCGAGGCAGGCGAGCCCGTCGAGGCGCTGGCCCAGCCAGTTGAAGAGGGTCTCGCGTACACGGTCGGGAGTGGGCCGGAGCTGGGCCGCGGGTGGAAAGCGGAGGACCCGGCTGCGCCATCGGCCGCCGATGATGCGAACTCGGTTGCCCTTCGCGGCGGCCATGGTCGAAGAAATCATACCGTAAAATGGTTGCCTTCCCGCCCGTTTCCCCCCATGCCGCTTCTCGCTTTCCTCAGGAAGGACCTCGAGCTCACGCGCGATCGCTGGAAGAGCGCGATCGGCCTGCTGCGCTCGAGCCCGCAGATCGACGAGGCGCTCTACGAGGCGCTCGAGTCGCAGCTCATCGCGGCCGACGTGGGTGTCGCCGCGACGGCCACGCTCATCGAGCGCCTGCGCAAGGCGCAGCGCGACAAGCGCCTGGAGGACGGCGCCGCGCTCGAAGGCGAGCTCAAGGCCGCACTCACCGAGCTCTTGCTGCCCCTCGAGCGCGCGATGCCCGCGAATCCGCCCTCGCCCTTCGTGATCCTGCTGGCCGGCGTGAACGGCGCGGGCAAGACCACCACCATCGCCAAGCTCACGCACTTCTTCCAGTCGCAGGGCAAGACCGTGCTGCTGGCCGCCGGCGACACGTTCCGGGCGGCGGCGCGCGAGCAGCTCGCCGAATGGGGCCGCCGCCACGACGTGACCGTGATCTCGCAGGAAAAAGGCGACTCGGCCGCCGTGATCTACGACGCGATCCAGGCGGCCCGCGCCCGCAAGATCGACGTGGTCCTCGCCGACACGGCGGGAAGGCTCCCCACGCAGCTGCATCTCATGGACGAGATCCGCAAGGTGAAGCGCGTGATGGCCAAGGCGGATGCCGCCGCGCCCCACGAGACCTGGCTCGTGATCGACGCGAACACGGGGCAGAACGCCGTGCGCCAGGTGAAGGCCTTCGACGAGGCGCTCTCGCTCACGGGCCTCGTCGTGACCAAGCTCGACGGCACGGCCAAGGGCGGCGCCGTCGCCGCGATCGCCCGCGAGCATCCCGTGCCGATCCGCTTCGTCGGCATCGGGGAGAAGGCCGTGGATTTGCGCGCCTTCGCCGCGGCCGATTTCGTCGAGGCGCTCTTCGCGTGATCCAGTTCTCGGCGGTCGCCAAGCGCTACCCGGGCGGCCAGGAGGCCCTGCGCGGGGTGACGTGCGAGGTGGGCGACGGCGAGATGGTGGCCGTCACGGGCCACTCGGGCGCGGGCAAGTCCACCCTCCTCAAGCTCGCGGCCGGCATCGAGCGCGCATCGAGCGGCACCGTGGTGGTCCAGGGCCAGAACCTGGGCGCCCTGGGCGAGACCGCGCTTGCGGTGCTCAGGCGGCGCATCGGCTTCGTCTTCCAGGACCACAAGCTGCTCTTCGACCGCAGCTGCCACGACAACGTGGCCCTCCCGCTTCGCGTGGCGGGCTTTGCGCGGGACGAGATCGGGCGTCGCGTGCGCGCGGCCCTCGACAAGGTGGGCCTCCTCGCGCGGGAGAAGGCCATGCCCGTGGCGCTCTCGGGCGGCGAGCAGCAGCGCGTGTGCATCGCGCGCGCCATCGTGAACCGTCCCGCGATCCTCGTCGCCGACGAGCCCACCGGGAACCTGGACAGCGACTACGCGCGCTCGATCCTCGAGCTCTTCCAGTCCTTCAACCGCGTGGGCGTGACGGTCCTCCTCTCCTCGCACGACGAGTCCGCGATCGAGCGCCTGGGCTGCCGGCGCATCGCGCTCGCCGCCGGCGCGCTCGCTCCATGACGGGGTGGCTTCGCCTGCAGGGCCACGCACTCGCCGAGGCGCTGCGGCGGATCTCGGCGCAGCCCGTGGCGAGCGCCTTCTCGATCCTCGTGCTCGCCATCGCGATCGCGCTCCCGGTGATCGCCGCGGTGGTCCTGCAAAGCGCCGGGGCGATCGCCTCCTCGCTCGAGACCGATCCCCACGTGAACGTCTACCTCGCCCTGGACGCGACCGACGAGGACGTGCGCCGCGTGGGCGAGGCGCTTCGCGCGAGCCCGGATGCCGCCTCGGTCGAGTTCGTGCCTCGCGACAAGGCGCTGGCCGAGCTCAAGGCCTCGACCCACCTGGCCGACGTGATCGACAGCCTCCAGGGCAATCCGCTGCCCCATGCCTTCATCGTGCGGGTTCGCACCGACGACTCCGCGAAGGTCGCAGCCGCGCGCGAGGCGTGGTCGAAGCTTCCCAAGGTGGACCAGGTGGCGGCCGATTTCGAGTGGGCCCATCGGCTCGGCAATTGGATCCGCTTCGGGCGCCGGCTCCTCACCGCGGTCGCGATCGCGCTGGGCGGGGCGGTCGCTTTCATCGCCGGCCCCCTCATCCGGCTGCAGGCCTTGTCGCACCGTGAGGAGATCGAGGTGAGCCAGCTCGTGGGCGCCACGGCCTCGGACGTACGCCGGCCTTTCCTCTACCACGGCCTGCTGCAAGGGGCCCTGGCCGGCGGGCTCGCCGTCGGCCTCGGGGCGCTGGCCGCCCTTTGGCTTGGGGCGGAAGTGCGAGCGCTCACTCCAGAGTATGCCTCTGAATTGAAAATCGTTTCCCTCGACCCCACCTGGAGCCTTGGCTGCGTCGCGATAGCTGCAGCCTTGGGTTTGGCCGGCGCCTGGTGGGCCGTGACCCGGGAGCTTCGGCAGTTTTCTCCAATCCGGTAAGGAACTCCGGAGGGGGCTTAGCACTCCAAGTGGACGAGTGCTAAAATCGTCCCTTCACTGGAGGATTTGCCAGCCGTG
>DATBEA010000153.1:0-7499 GCA_036276215.1 Usitatibacter sp. | reverse complement strand
CCATTCAATTTGGAAAGCAATGGGTCGGTCTGGTGGGGTTTGCGAGGCGTATAGAGGGAGAAAAGAAAAAGGCGCTCAGGTTTGAGCGCCTTTGAGGGAGTTTGTGGTGGAGCCGGGGGGAATCGAACCCCCGTCCGTAAGCCGTCCACATGCAGTTCTACATGCGTAGCCAGGCCATTTGGTTTAACCACCGTCCCGCAGACCGGCGAGCTGGACGATGCTGAGCCACCTTTTTTTTAGCGATCGGCGAAGTGGCCCCGCCGAAAGCGATCCCATGAATATGACTCTGCGTGTGGCTTGAAAATTACTGCACCACCCAACCCCATGAGCAGAACTGGAGCAGAGTCCGGCCGGTATTAGGCGGCCAGAGCGTAGTTGTCGTCGTTCGCAACTAGATTGGTTTGCGGTTGGATTTACGAGGTGCTCCACCCCTCGGCATGCCCTGCGCTGCTTCCGTGCCCACGTCGAAACCGGGTCGCCCCCTTGTAATCGTAGTCCGTACCCAAGATTATACGGCTCGCAGGGGTTGGACATGGGGTCTCGCCCCGGGTTCTGCAAGGAGCGGCCTGTGAACGCATTGAAGATCGTCGGGATCGTGCTCATCGTGGGCGGCGTGATCGCGCTCGCCACGGGCGGGTTCAGCTATACCAAGGAGACCCGCAAGGCCGACATCGGCCCGGTCCACATCGCCGTGGAGGACAAGCAGCAGGTCAATGTCCCGCTCTGGGCGGGGATCGGCGCGATCGTGATCGGCGTCGTGCTGCTGGTGATCCCGAAGAAGTAGCCTTCAGGCGCGCAGCAGGTCGAGGCTCGGGTAGCGCTTCGAGAAGAGGTTCGATGCGTCGAGGCTCCACCACCGCTCGGCCACCGTGGTCCAGAGCCGGCGCGTGTCGATGACGGGCATGGGGCCGCCGATCTTCGGGAAGATCCTGATCACGGGAGGCGCTTCGCCCACGAGGCCGCCCTTCACGCGCCCGCCCATCACGAAGTGCGTGGTGGCCAACCCGTGGTGCGTGCCCTTGTCCTCGTTCTCCACGGGCGCGCGGCCGAACTCGTCGTAGGTCGCGACGAGTGTCTCGTCCCAGCGGCCGATTTCCTGGAGTCCCGAGCGCAGCGCCGCGAGCCCGTCGGCCAGGCGCTTCAACGCCGCGCCGTGGAAGTCGAGCTGGTTCCAGTGGCAATCGACCGAGTGGTGCTTGTCCTCGTCCAGGCCATTGAGCGTCACGTGGATCACGGGGAGCGTGGGGTCGGCTGCCGCGAGGTCGACCGCGGCGCGCATCGCGGCGCCGAAGGGATCGGTCGGGAACACCGTCTTCACGGGCGCTGCCGGGAGCGGCGCCGCCATGCGCGCGAGGCGCGAGCGGCCCTGGGCATTCGCTTCCGAGACGCACTCGCCGATCTTGCGCGAGGCGAGCAGGTCGTTCGGCCAGTACACCTGCACGACGCCGAGGCCCTCGCCGCGGAACGGTCCCATGGGATCGGCCTGGCGGATGTCCAGCATGTCGAACGCGACGGCATCCTCGCCGTCATGGCGGCTTCGCGAGGCGAGCGCCCGGGTGACCCAGCCCTGCGTCGAGTATTCCTGCCCGTCGCAGCCCGTGAACGCGGTGTCGCCGTCGCGGAAATGCTGCTGGGTGCCCTCGCGGTAGCCGATGCCCTGCACGAGCGCCATCTCGCGCGCCTCCCACATCGGCATGAGCGCCGCGAGGGAAGGGTGGAAGCCGCGGGTGTCGGTGATCTTGAGCACCGCGTCGCGCGGCACGGCGATGTTGGGCCGCACCTCGGCATAGAGCGGGTCGGTGTACGGGACCCACGTGTTGTAGCAATCGTTGCCGCCGTAGAGGAACACCAGCACGAGGAGCCGCCGGTTCGCGGGCTCGGCCGCGAGCGAAGGCAGCGCGCCGGCGAGCGGGGCGGCGGCGAGCGCCTGCAGGAGCCTGCGCCGGGTGAGGGACGGCGTCTTCATCGAGCGGCCTCCTTGGATGGGGGACGGAGTGCCTCGACGATCCACGAATGCAGGGCCGGGCAGGAGTCGAGCACGGCATCCGCATTCCATTGCGCCGGCGGCGGGCCGTCGCCGAGATAGCCGTAGCCGGCGACCACCACGGGCATCCCCGCGGCGCGCGCGGCTCGCACGTCGCGCTCGTCGTCGCCCACGTAGAGCGTGCGCGCCGGGGTGACGTTCATCGTGGCCGCGGCGTGGAGCAGGGAATCGGGAAAGGGCTTGGGGCGCGCGCACGTATCCCCGCCCACGATCACGGCGGCGCGCGCCTCGAGGCCGAGCCCCGCCAACACGGGCCGGGCCAGGCGCTCGAACTTGTTGGTCACCACGCCCCAGCCGATCGCGCGTGCCTCGAGGTCCTGCAGGAGCTCCGCCATGCCGGGAAAGAGTGCCGTATCGATGCAAAGGTTCCCCGCGTAGATGTCGAGGAACTCCTCGCGCATCGCGGCGTAGTCGGGGTGGTCGGTGCCGATGCCGAAAGCCCCGAGGATCATTCCCCGGGCGCCTTGGGAGACGAGGGGCCGCACTTTCTCGACGGGAACCCTGGGCTTGCCGCGCCGCGTGAGCATCGCGTTCACCGTGAGCGCCATGTCGGGCGCCGTGTCGGCGAGCGTGCCATCCAGGTCGAAGAGCACGGCATCAAGCACGCACGGTCCCCAGCAGGTAGTTCACGTCCACGTCGCGCCCCAGCGAATACACCTTCGTGAAGGGATTGTAGGTCATGCCGGTCACGTCGGTGACCTCGAGACCGGCCTCGCGGCACGCGCGCGCAAGCTCGGAAGGCCGGATGAAGCGCGCGTACTCGTGCGTGCCCTTGGGCAGCAGGTTCAGCACGTATTCGGCGCCCACGATCGCGAAGAGGAACGACTTGGGGTTGCGGTTGATCGTGGAGAAGAAGACCTGGCCGCCGGGTTTCACGAGCCTTGCGCACGCGCGCACGGTGGAAGGCGGATCGGGAACGTGCTCGAGCATTTCCATGCAGGTGACGACGTCGAAGGCGCCCGGCGATTCCTCCGCGAGCGACTCGGCCGAGACGATGCGGTATTGGACGGCGCTTCCGGCCTCGGCGGCGTGCACCATCGCGACCTTGATCGGCTTCTCGGCGAGATCGATGCCGGTGACCGTCGCGCCGCGCGCGGCCATCGCCTCGGCGAGGATGCCGCCTCCGCATCCCACGTCGAGCGCTCGCTTGCCCGCGAGGCCGCCGGCGAGGCGCTCGATGTGCGCGAGGCGAAGCGGGTTGATCTCGTGCAGCGGGCGGAACTCGCTCTGCGGGTCCCACCAGCGGTGCGCGAGCGCGCTGAACTTGGCGAGCTCGGCGGGATCGACGTTGGGCGAGGGCGAGCTCACGCGATGCGTCCCTGCCACCAGCGCGCCTTGTCGGCGAGGTCTCCCGCATCCAGGCCCACGAGCGCGCCGTCGGTGACGCGGGGGCGCCCTTCGACCCAGACGTGGGTCACGTGCTCGCGGCCCGCGACGTACGCGAGATGAGACACCACGTCGAAGCACGGCAGGGTCTCCAGCGACGAAAGGTCGATCGCCGCGAGGTCTGCGGCCTTGCCGGGCGCGATCGAGCCGATGCGAGATTCGAGCCCGAGGGCGCGCGCGGGCTCCAGCGTGGCCATCTCGAGGGCCTCGGCGGCGGGCACCACGGCGGCATTGCCGCTCGCCCCCTTGGCGAGGAGCGCTGCCGTGCGCATCTCGGTCATCACGTCCAGGCGGTTGTTGCTCGCCGCGCCGTCGGTGCCCACGCCCACGCGGATGCCCCGGGCGCGCATCGCCGCGACGGGCGCGATGCCGCTCGCGAGCTTGAGATTCGACGACGGGCAATGGGCGACGCTCACGCCCTCGCGTGCCATCACGTCCAGCTCCTGCTCGTCCAGGTGCACGGAATGCACGGCGATCAGGTGCGGGCCCACGACGCCCAGGCGGCGCAGCCGCTCGAAGGGGCGCACGCCGTGCTGCGCCACGCCTTGCTCGATCTCCCCGGCGGTCTCGTGCACGTGGCAGTGGATCGGCAGGTCGAGCTCGTCGGCCAGCACCGCGATGCGCTTCATCGTCTCGTCGCCGACGGTATAGGGCGCGTGCGGCGCGAGGCAGAAGGAAAGGAGCGGCTCGCCGCGGTAGGCGTCCCGCGTGGCGAGGCCCTTCTGCAGGTAGCCGTGCGCGTCGGCGGCGTACGCGGTGGGAAACTCGATGGCGATCATGCCGAGCGAGGTGCGCATGCCGGCGCGAAGCGCGGCGCGCGCCGTCGCTTCCGGGAAGAAATACATGTCGTTCACGCAGGTCACGCCCGCGCGCAGCATCTCCGCCATCGCAAGCAGGCTTCCGTCGTGGACGAAGGCGTCGTTCACGTGCTTCGCTTCGGCGGGCCACACGTGGTCCTGGAGCCATGACATGAGCGGCGTGTCGTCGGCGAGCCCGCGCATGAGCGACATCGCCGCGTGGCAATGCAGGTTCACGAGCCCGGGGATGAGCGCGTGGTGCGGGAGGTCCACGACCTTCGCGTCCGTGAAACGCGAGAGCGCCTCGGCGCGCGGCATCACCGCCACGATGCGGCCCTCGGAAACCGCGACGCCGTGGTCGGCCAGGACGCCGCGCGGCTCCACGGGCACCACGTGCCCGGCGAGGATGAGGGTGTCGGCTGTCGGCATGCCTTGATCGTAGCCCAAACAAAAAACCCCGCCGGAGCGGGGTTTTCTGCCGAGTTGGTACTCCTTACTGGTGCACGCCCTTGAACTCGATGTCCACGCGGCGGTTCTTCTGGCGGCCTTCCGCGGTCTTGTTGGTCGCCACCGGCTGGGTCTCGCCCTTGCCGATCGTGGTGACCTTCGAGGCCGGGATGCCCTTGCTCACCAGGTACTCCTTCACGGCCGCGGCGCGGCGCTCGGAGAGCTTCTGGTTGTACGCGTTGCTGCCGATCGAGTCGGTGTGGCCGGTGGCGATCACCATCTCGAGGTCCACGCCGCGGACTTTGTCGAGGGCGGCGTCGATGCTCTTCTTGCCGTCGGGACGGACGACCGACTTGTCGAAGTCGAACAGCGCGTCGGCCTGGATCACGATCGACTGGCGCACCGACGACGGCGCGGGCTTCGCGGCCGGCGCGGGAGCGCTCGGCGCGGCGGGCGCGGCCGGAGCCGACGGCGAGGCCGGGGCCGCGGGTTTGGGAGCAGGCGGGGCGCCCGCGCATTCCGGCAGCACCTGACCGGAGGTCACCACGCACGCACCAGATGCATCCTTCACGGCGGCGCCCGAGGAATCCTGCAGGTTGGGTGTGACGTTGGCGAAGGCAGGGCCGGCAGCCAGCGCGAATGCGCCGAGCGCCAGCATGCCAAGCGAAGAAATCTTCATGTTCGGAACTCCCAAGAGGATGAGGTGATTGTTTGAAGCTTTACTTTTTTCTCAAGGCGGCAAGCCCGAAAACCACTCGCGACACTATACACAAAGGCCCTCGGCTTCGACAACCAAAAGTGGGGGTTCACGCAACAGTCTGGGGGTTGGTGGTTGCGTTTTCGACACACCCCTTCCTGCGCCCTTCGAGGTTGGTGTCCGGCCCTCCGCCATGCTAGAATTTCGTTTCGGCGGCACATATAAATACCCCTTAAAACAAGCACTTACGCGAATCCGTTCGGCATTCGCGCCACCAGGAAGACATGGAACAGTTCGCCAAGGAAACCCACCCGATCAGCCTCGAGCAGGAGATGAGGCGCTCTTACCTCGATTACGCCATGAGCGTGATCGTGGGCCGGGCCCTCCCCGACGTGCGTGACGGGCTGAAGCCCGTCCACCGCCGTGTTCTCTTCGCCATGCACGAGCTCTCCAACGACTGGAACAAGGCCTACAAGAAGTCGGCGCGCATCGTGGGCGACGTGATCGGCAAGTACCACCCGCACGGCGATCAGTCGGTCTACGACACGATCGTGCGGATGGCGCAGGACTTCTCCATGCGCCACATGCTGGTCGACGGCCAGGGCAACTTCGGCTCCGTCGACGGCGACAACCCGGCGGCGATGCGCTACACGGAGATCCGGCTCTCGAAGATCGCGCACGAGATGCTGGCCGACCTCGACAAGGAGACGGTCGACTTCGGCCCGAACTACGACGGCAGCGAAACGGAGCCGCTGGTGCTGCCGTCGCGCCTGCCGAACCTGCTCGTGAACGGCGCGGCCGGCATCGCGGTGGGCATGGCCACCAACATCCCGCCGCACAACCTCAACGAGGTGGTCGACGCCTGCCAGCACCTCCTGAGGAACCCCGACGCGACCATCGACGAGCTGATGGAGATCGTCCCCGCGCCCGACTTCCCGACGGCCGGGATCATCCACGGCCTCGAGGGCGTGCGCGAGGGCTACCGCACCGGTCGCGGTCGCGTGGTGATGCGCGCCAAGTGCCACTTCGAGGACATCGACCGCGGCCAGCGTCAGGCGATCATCGTCGACGAGATCCCGTACCAGGTGAACAAGAAGAACCTGCTCGAGCGCATGGCCGAGCTGGTGCACGAGAAGCGCCTGGAAGGCATCAGCCACATCCAGGACGAGAGCGACAAGTCCGGCATGCGGGTGGTGATCGAGCTGAAGCGCGGCGAGGTCGCCGAGGTCGTCCTCAACAACCTCTACAAGCAGACCCAGCTGCAGGACACCTTCGGCATCAACATGGTCGCGCTGGTCGACGGCCAGCCGAAGCTGCTGAACCTGAAGGAAATGCTGTCGTGCTTCCTGTCGCATCGCCGGGAAGTGCTGACGCGGCGCACTGTATACGAGCTGCGCAAGGCGCGCGAACGCGGCCACGTGCTCGAAGGTCTGGCGGTTGCGCTTGCCAACATCGACGAGTTCATCGCGATCATCAAAGCCGCGCCGACTCCGCCGATCGCCAAGCAGGAATTGATGGCGCGTCCGTGGGATTCGTCGCTGGTGCGCGAAATGTTGGCGCGCGCCGAGACGGAAAATGCCTCGGCGGGTGGCCGCGAAGCCTACCGTCCTGACGGATTGAATCCGTCGTTCGGTATGCAGTCCGACGGCCTCTACCGTCTATCCGACACCCAGGCTCAGGAAATTCTGCAGATGCGTCTGCAGCGCCTGACCGGTCTGGAGCAGGACAAGATCATCGGCGAGTATCGCGAAGTGATGGCGCAGATCGCCGACCTGCTGGATATCCTGGCTCGCCCGGAACGCATTACGGCGATCATCGTCGACGAACTCACGTCGATCAAGGCCGAATTCGGCGATGCGCGCCGCTCGAAGATCGAGCTGAACGCCACCGAGCTGAACACCGAAGATTTGATCACGCCGCAAGAGATGGTCGTCACCATGTCGCATGCGGGCTATGTGAAATCGCAGCCGCTTTCCGAGTACAGCGCGCAGAAGCGCGGCGGTCGGGGCAAGCAGGCCACGGCAATGAAGGAAGACGACTGGATCGACACACTGTTCATCGCGAACACGCACGATCACATTCTGTGCTTCTCGAATCGCGGTCGCGTCTACAGCGTGAAGGTCTATGA
>DATBEA010000152.1:0-7248 GCA_036276215.1 Usitatibacter sp. | reverse complement strand
GTGGGCTTCGCTGCGTGCGCATCGTCCACGGCAAGGGACTGCGCTCGCCGGGCCGCGAGCCGGTGCTGAAGCGCAGGGTCCGAAAGCTCCTCTCGAGGCGCGACGACGTGCTCGCCTACGTGGAGCCGCGCGCGGTGCAGGGCGGCGGGGGCGCGGTCGTGGTCCTGCTGGAAGGCTGACGCGCCGATGACGACCGCGCTTCCGCGCGTGGCGCTAGCGGCGCTCGCCCTCGTGGCGCTCCTGGTCGGCCTCGCAAACCTCGACCGGCCCCTGGCCAATCCCGACGAAGGCCGTTACTCGGAGATCTCGCGCGAGATGGTCGCGAGCGGCGACTGGGTCACGCCACGCCTGGACGCCATCAAGTATTTCGAGAAGCCGCCGCTGCAATACTGGGCGACGGCGGCCGCGTTCGAGGTCTTCGGCACGGGCGAGATCCCCGCTCGCCTCTACGTCTGGTTCGCGGGCTTCGCGACGCTCGTCATCGTGGGCTTCGCGGCCGCCCGGCTCGCCGACCCGCGGACGGGCCTCGCCTCGGTGCTCGTGCTGGCCGCCAGCCCGTACTTCATGGCCCTGGGCGGCGTCGTGACGCTCGACATGGGGCTCACGCTCTGGACCACCGCCACGTTCTTCGCCCTGCTCCTCGCCGAGCACGCGGTGGGGAGACCCCGCGAGCAGCGCCTGTGGATGCTCGCCTCGTGGGCGGCGATGGCGCTCGCCGTACTTTCCAAGGGGCTCGTCGGCATCGTCTTCGCGGGCGCCGCGGTCTTCTTCGTGATGGTCTTCTCGCGCGGGATCTCGATCCTGCGGCGAATGCACTGGGGCTGGGGCCTCGCGATCTTCCTCGCGATCGCGGCACCGTGGTTCATCGCGGTCTCGCGCGCGAATCCCGAGTTCGCGCGGTTCTTCTTCATCCACGAGCACTTCGAGCGCTTCCTCACGCACGAGCACCGGCGCGTGCAGCCCGCGTGGTTCTTCGTGCCCATCGTGCTGGTGGGGTTCCTCGCGTGGCTGCCCGCCCTCTTCGCCGCGATCGCCTCCGCGTGGCGGGCGCCGGAGGTGGCCGGGGGAAGGCCGCTTCGCGTGGCGCTCGCCTGGAGCCTCTTCATCCTCGCCTTCTTCAGCGCCTCCGGCTCGAAGCTGCCCACCTACGTGCTCCCGCTTTTTCCCGCCCTCGCCTACGTGGTGGGGCGCTACGTGGCTCACGCCTCCTGCCGCAGCCTCTCGCGCTCGGCGTGGGTGTTCCTGGCGCTCTCGATCGTGCTCGTGGGAACCGCATCTTTCCTGCCGGACTTCACCCACGATGCGTGGAACCAGGCGCTGTACCTGGAGGCGCGTCCCTGGGCCATGGTGGCGGCCGGCGCGCTCGCCCTCGGCGCCGTCGGCTCCGACCTGGCCCTCGCCCGCGACCGGCGCTGGCTCGCCATGGCGAGCGCCGCGATGGGCACCGTGATCGCGCTGGGCGGCTTCGGCATGGCCTACGACGCGCTCACGCCGCGCCAGTCGGGCCTCGCCGTGGCCGCGGCGATGCAACCCTTCCTGGCGGCCAACCCGCGCGCCTACAGCGTGGCCTACTACGACCAGACGATCCCGTTCTACATCCGCCGGCCGGTGACGCTCGTGAGCTACGTGGACGAGTTCGAGACGGGCCTGGCGGCCGAGCCCGGCCTCGCCATCGCCAGGCTCGACGATTTCCCCGCCGAATGGCTGCGCCCCGGCGAGGCGCTCGCTATAATGCAGCCCCGTGCATTCGCACAGATGAAGGCACTCGGCTTGCCCATGCAAGTGCTGCACGAAGACCCCCGCCGAGTCCTGGTCCGCAAGCCTTGAGCCCCGTCACCTTCTCGCTCCTCATGGCCGGCGTGCTGCTCAATGCCGCGGCGCAGCTCTTCCTCAAGGCGGGCACCAACCGCGTGGGCGCCTTCTCCTTCGCGCTGGACAGCCTCGTGCCGGCGGGCATGCGGCTTGCCACGAGCCCCTTCGTGATCGCCGGCCTCGGCTGCTACGTGGTGAGCGTGGTGGTCTGGATCCTGGGCCTTTCCCGCGTGCCGGTGAGCGTGGCCTACCCGCTGCTTTCCGTGGGCTACATCGTGAACGCCTTCGCCGCGTACCTGCTCTTCGGCGAGGCGCTCGCGGCGCAGAAGCTCGTGGGCATCGGCTTCATCGTGATCGGCGTGTTCCTGGTGGCGCGCTCCTGACATGGAATTCCTGCCCTTCGCCCGGCCCACCATCGACGAGGCGATGATCGCCGCGGTCGCGGACACGCTGCGCACGCGCTGGATCGTGACCGGCCCTCGCGTGGCCGCCTTCGAGAAGGCGCTCTCGGAGCGCTTCGCCGGCCGCCCGGTGCGCACGCTCACCTCGGCCACGGCCGCGATGCAGCTCGCCCTCGAGATCGTCGGCGTGGGGCCCGGCGACGAGGTGATCATCCCGGCGCAGAGCTTCTTCGTGACGGGCAACGTGGTCGAGCGCGCCGGCGCCAAGGCGGTGTTCGTCGACGTGAACCTCGCCTCGCGCAACGTCGACTTCGCGCAGGCCAACGCCGCGGTCACCGGGCGCACCCGCGTGCTGATGCCCACGCACTGGAACGCGCCGCTCGATCCCGACGTCCTCGACGAGTTCGCCAAGCGCCACAAGGTGCGCATCGTGGAGGACGCGGCGCTCGCGATCGGCTCGCGCACCTCGCGCGGCCCCGTGGGCTCCACCGGCGACCTCGTGTCCTTCAGCTTCCATCCCAACAAGAACATGACCACCATCGAGGGCGGCGCCCTCGTGGTGAACGACGCCCGCGAGGCGGCCCTCGTGGAGGAGCTTCGCTTCCACGGCATCAAGCGCACGCCCGACGGGACGCGCGACGTCGAGGTCGCGGGCACCAAGTACAACTTCTCCGACGTGTCGGCGCGCCTGGGCCTGGAGCAGCTCGCGCACCTGGACGAGTGGTGCCGGCTGCGCGAGCGCCTCGCGCACCGCTACTTCGAGGTGCTCTCCGGCGACGACGTGCTCACGCCCGAGGCGCTCCCGCCGCGCGACAACCCGGGCCACAGCTGGAACATGTTCACGGTGCTCCTGCCGCTCGCCACGCTCGGCATCACGCGCAAGGCCGTGATGGACTCGATGATGCAGGAAGGCATCGGCACGGGCATCTCCTACGAGGCGATCCACCTCACGTCGCTTTTCCGCGCCAAGGGGTTCAAGGAAGGCATGTTCCCGAACTCCGAGCGCATCGCGCGCGAGACGCTCACGCTGCCGCTCTATCCGGAGATGCGCGACAGCGACGTGGAGCGCGCATGCGCATCGCTCTCGCGCGTGCTGCGGCGCAAGGCCGCCTGATCCGATGCCCGCACCGCGCCTCTCGGTGGTGATTCCCGTGTACAACGAGGAGGCGGTGCTCCCGGCGCTCTTCGCGCGCCTCTACGCCGCGCTCGACAAGCTGGGCATCACCTACGAGGTCGTCTTCGTGAACGATGGCAGCGTGGACCGCTCGGCGGCGATGCTGCGCGAGCAGTTCCAGAAGCGCCCGGACGTGACGCGCGTCGTGCTCTTCAACGGCAACTTCGGCCAGCACATGGCGATCCTCGCCGGCTTCGAGAAGGTCCGCGGCGAGCGCGTGGTCACCCTCGACGCCGACCTGCAGAACCCGCCCGAGGAGATCGCGAAGCTCCTCGCCAAGATGGACGAGGGCCACGACTACGTGGGCTCGATCCGGCGCATGCGCCACGACGCGGCGTGGCGTCGCTGGGCGTCCAAGGCGATGAACCGCCTGCGCGAGCGCATCACCCACATCCGCATGACGGACCAGGGCTGCATGCTGCGCGCCTACGACCACCGGATCATCGACGCCATCCGCTCCTCGCGCGAGGTGAGCACGTATATCCCCGCGCTCGCCTACTCCTACTCCAGCAATCCCACCGAGGTCGAGGTGGAGCACGAGGAGCGCCAGGCGGGAGAGTCGAAGTACTCGCTCTACAAGCTGGTGCGGCTCAACTTCGACATCGTCACCGGGTTCTCGGTGCTGCCGCTGCAGCTCTTCTCGCTCTTCGGGATCTTCGTGTCGGTGGTTTCGGTGGGGGTCTACGTGGTGGTCATCATCCAGCGGATCGCTTCCGGCTACGGCGACGGGCTGTGGGTCGTCTGGGACCGCGACATCCTGCAGTTCTTCCTCACCGGGATGGTGCTCTTCGGCCTGGGCCTCATCGGCGAGTACGTGGGGCGCATCTACCAGCAGGTGCGCGAGCGGCCGCGCTACCTCATCCAGGCCGTGCTGGAGAAGCTCGATTGAACGCCGTGGTCTTCGCCTACCATGACGTGGGCGTGCGCTGCCTTTCGGTGCTGCTCGCGCACGGCGTGGACGTGTCGCTCGTGGTGACGCACCGCGACGACCCGGGCGAGAACATCTGGTTCGAGAGCGTGGAGAAGCTCGCCCGCGCCCACGACATCGAGGTCGCGACACCGCCCGATCCCAACATCGGCGCCTTCGTGGAGCGGCTCGAGGCGATCTCGCCGGACTTCATCTTCTCGTTCTATTACCGCTTCATGCTCTCGCCCGCGGTGCTCGCCACCGCGATGCGGGGGGCCTACAACATGCACGGCTCGCTCCTGCCCAAGTACCGCGGTCGCGTGCCGGTGAACTGGGCCGTGCTTCGAGGGGAGCGCTCTACCGGCGCCACGCTGCACGAGATGGTCGAGAAGCCCGACGCCGGGCGCATCGTGGACCAGATGGAAGTGCCGATCCTCCCCGACGACCGCGCCGTGGACGTCTTCCGCAAGGTGACGGTCGCCTCCGAGCTCGTGCTCGACCGCGCGCTTCCCGCGCTCCTCGCCGGCAAGGCCCCGCTCACGACGCAGGACCTTTCGCGGGGCGGCTACTTCCGCGGGCGCAAGACCGACGACGGGCGCATCGACTGGAGCAAGGGCGCGCGCGAGATCCACGACCTGGTGCGCGCCGTGGCCCCGCCCTATCCCGGCGCCTTCACCGAGGTCGCCGGCGCGAGGCTTCGCATCCTTCGCACCCGCGTGGTGGGAGAGCGCGGCGCCGCGGCGCCGTCGTCGCGCCTTCGCGTGCAGGACTCGTACCTCATCGCCGACTGCGCCGACGGCGGCCGGCTTCGCATCATCGACTGGGACGTGGACGGCACCGCGATGGACGCGGCGTCGTTCGCGGCGCGCTTCGGAAGCGAGCCGGTCCCGCTGGGAGAACCTCAATGAAAAGACTCTGCATCCTCGGCGTGAACGGCTTCATCGGCCACCACCTGTCGCAGCGCATCCTCGCCGACACGGGCTGGGAGGTGTTCGGCATGGACATGAGCTCCGAGCGCGTGGCCGACCTCATGGCGAACCCGCGCTTCCATTTCTTCGAGGGCGACATCACGATCAACCGCGAGTGGATCGAGTACCACATCCGCAAGTGCGACGTGATCCTGCCGCTGGTGGCGATCGCGACTCCCGCCACCTACGTGCGCGAGCCGCTCAAGGTCTTCGAGCTCGACTTCGAGGCGAACCTCCCGATCGTGAGGAGCTGCGTGAAGTACGGCAAGCGCGTGCTCTTCCCCTCGACCTCCGAGGTGTACGGCATGTGCGACGACGCCGAGTTCGACCCGTACGCGTCGAACCTGGTGCTGGGGCCCATCGACAAGCAGCGCTGGATCTACTCGTGCTCGAAGCAGCTCATGGACCGCGTGATCTACGCCTACGGGTCGATGAACCAGCTCGACTTCACGCTCTTCCGGCCGTTCAACTGGATCGGCGCGGGCCTGGACTCGATCCACACCGCCAAGGAAGGCAGCTCGCGGGTGATCACCCAGTTCCTCGGCCACATCGTGCGCGGGGAGCCCATCCAGCTCGTGGACGGCGGGGCGCAGAAGCGCGCCTTCACCTACATCGACGACGGCATCGCGGCGCTCATGAAGATCATCGAGAACAAGGACGGGGTCGCGAGCGGGAGCATCTACAACGTGGGCAACCCGAAGAACAACTACTCGGTGCGCGAGCTGGCCGAGATGATGCTGGCGCTCGCGAAGACCTATCCCGAATACAAGAAGAACGCCGCGAAGGTGAAGCTGGTCGAGACCAGCGCCTCGAAGTACTACGGCAAGGGCTACCAGGACGTGCAGAACCGGGTGCCCAGGATCGAGAACACGATGAAGGACCTGGGCTGGAAGCCCAAGGTGGACATGAAGACGGCGTTGAAGCACATCTTCGACGCCTATCGCGGGCAGCTGGAGGACGCCCGCGCCCTCGCGAGCTAGAATCGACCCATGGACGACAAGCCCAAGGTCGGCGTGGTGATGGGGTCCCAGAGCGACTGGGACGTCATGCAGCACGCCGCGCGCGTGCTCAAGGACTTCGGCGTGCCGTTCGACGCGAGGGTGGTCTCGGCCCACCGCACCCCGGACACGATGTTCGAATACGCCGAGAGCGCGCGCGAGCGCGGGCTCGCCTGCATCATCGCGGGCGCCGGAGGCGCGGCCCACCTGCCGGGGATGATCGCCTCCAAGACGACCCTCCCCGTGCTGGGGGTTCCCGTCCCCTCCCGCCACCTCGCGGGGCAGGACTCCCTCTTTTCCATCGTGCAGATGCCCAAGGGCATTCCCGTCGCCACCTTCGCCATCGGCGAGGCGGGCGCGGCCAACGCGGGACTCTTCGCGGTGAGCCTGCTCGCCGCCTCCGACGCGGAGCTCGCGCGCAAGCTCGCCGAATACCGCGAGCGCCTGCGCGAGCAGGTCGCGGCCATGCAACTGCCCGACGTGCTGTGATCCTTCCCGGCGCCACGCTGGGCCTCCTGGGCGGCGGCCAGCTGGGGCGCATGTTCACCGTGGCCGCGCGCACGCTGGGCTACCGCGTGACGGTCCTCGATCCCGATCCGCTCTCGCCCGCCGCGCAATTCGCGACCGGCCACCTCGTGGCGCCGTACACCGATCCCGCCTCGCTCGAGCGGCTCTCGCGCGAATGCGCCGCCGTCACCACCGAGTTCGAGAACGCCCCCGCGAGCACGCTCGAGCAGCTCGCGGCCCACGTCGTGGTGCGTCCCGGCGGCTTGCCCGTGGCGATCGCCCAGGACCGGCGCCGCGAGAAAGGTTTCTTCGTCGAGCACGGCTTTCCCGTGGGCGCCTTCGCCGTTATCGAGGGCGAAGCCGGCATCGGGCGGGCGCTCGAGCGCGTGAAGCTGCCGGCGCTCCTCAAGACGGCGCGCTTCGGCTACGACGGCAAGGGACAGGTGCTGGTGGAATCGCGCGAGGCGCTCGTCGCGGCATG
>DATBEA010000151.1:0-1911 GCA_036276215.1 Usitatibacter sp. | reverse complement strand
TTCTACGCGGGTGGGCCGAACTCTCACTTCTATACGGCCAGCCCCTCCGACTGCCAGGGCCTCAAGGACCTGGAGCAGCAGCAGCGCGCGCAGGCCGCCGCGGCGGGCCAGCCCTTCCTCGGATGGGGCTACGAGCAGATCGCGTTCTACGCGCTGGTGCCCGTGAACGGCCAGTGCCCGGGCGACACGGTCCCCGTCTATCGCGCGTACAACAACGGCTTCGCGACCAACGACTCCAACCACCGCTTCATGGCCGACCCGCAGATGCGCTCGGCCGAGCTGGGGCTGGGATGGTCGGACGAGGGCGCCGTGTTCTGCTCGCCGGCCTGACGGGCCGGATGATCGCGAGGAACGCGGCTTCCTCGACCCGCAACCCCCTGGGCGCCCGAGCACGCCGCGCATCGCGCTCGCGCCACGTGTCGGGGTCCAGCACGCGCGGGTGCACATAGCTCTTGCGGCAAATCGCCGGCGTATTGCCCAGCTGTTGCGAGGCGGCGCGCACCGCGGCCGCCACGTGGGTGATGCCCACGCGCTGGTCGCGGCGCACCCGACCTCGCAGCACGCTCGCCACGTAGACGCTGCCGTTCCACGTGCGAAAATCCTTGGTGCTGATCTCGCCGTAGCCCGAGACCTCCTTCAGGTACTCGTTCACGTCCGAGGAGCCGATCGACTGCACCTCGCCCGATTCGTCGAGGTACTGGAAGAGCTCCTGTCCCGGCAGGTCGCGGATTCGCCGCAGGACGCGCGCGAGCGCCGGGTCGTCGAGGGCGATGCGGTGGAACTTGCCGCTCTTGCCCCGAAACTGGAATTCGACGCGTGCCCCGCTCACCTTCACATGGCGATTTCTCATGGTGGTGAGGCCGAAGGAATCGTTCTCCTCCGCGTAGCGCTCGTTGCCGATTCGGATGCAGGTGCGCTCGAGCAGCTGCACGATCAGCGCGAGGACCTTGTGCCGCGGCAGCCCGGGCAAGGCAAGGTCGGATCGCACCTGCCGGCGAATGCGCGGCAGGGCGCGGGCGAAGTCCGTCAAATGGTCGAACTTGTCCGCGTCGCGCAGCTCGCGCCAGCGAGGGTGGTAGCGGTATTGCTTGCGCCCGCGGGCGTCCCGCCCGGTGGCCTGAAGGTGCCCGCGCTCGTCGGCGCAGATCCAAACGTCGGTCCATGCCGGCGGGATCGCGAGCGACTTGATCCGCTCGAGCGTGGCCTCCTCGGTGACGCGCTCGCCCTTGGCGTCGAGATAGGCGAAGGCCTTTCCGGCAACCTCGCGCCGGTAACCCTTCTCGCCGTCGCGCGAATATCGCAGCCCCCCGGAAGGCGTGGGTTTCTTGGCGCGCTTTTTCCCTTGGATTGCCTGGGCCATGCCGTAGTTGATCCCGGGCTGCCCGACTGGTTCGATTTGCCGGGCTGCATGGAGGACCCGCCACCCGCAAAACCTCAGGCGGCGATGCCGATCTCCCTACGCAATCCCGTTGCGAGCGCCTGCGGGTCGGCATGCAGCAAATGGACGGTCGAGCCCGCGCCCAACCCCGCGCCTCTTTCGAGGAGCGCTTGCAGCGACGGCGCATCCACGCGCGCGCGGTCGTTCACGGCGACGAGCACCCGTCCGGCCGCGAGCTCCACCGACGCCACGTTGCCTGCTCCGCCCAGTGCGCGGGCGAGCGCATTCGTATCGGGCAACGAGGGACCCGCGTCGGTGCTCGCCAAGTGCGCGCGGATCTCGCTCGCGACCTGGTCCGCGATGGGGCCCACGACGACCTGGAGTCCCGCGGCGCCCACGTCGATCATTCCGCGCGAGCCCAGGGCACGAAGCGCTCCGGCGTCGACGCGCGCGCGATCGCGCAGCACGAGCCTCAACCGCGTGGTGCAGGCTTCCACTTCGGCGAGGTTCTGCGCGCCGCCCAGGGCGGAGAC
>DATBEA010000150.1:0-4094 GCA_036276215.1 Usitatibacter sp. | reverse complement strand
CTTCGTGTTCAAGCTGATGGGGTATCCGGATGTGAAGGTTTGGGTGATGTAGGCCGGGTCATGAGAGTGCAAGGAATCGCCGTGCTCGCCGCCGTGACGCTCGCCGTCGCGCTGGCCTTCGGGCGCCCGGCCTCTACCGCTCCCGAATTCAGGAAGGTGTCCGCCCTCTCGCTGGAGAGCCTCGGGCCTTTGCCTCGCGACCCCGGCAATCGGTGGGCGGATGACGAGGCGGCCGCGACGCTCGGGCGGCGGCTCTTCTTCGACGAACGCCTCAGCGGGAATGGTCATGTGTCGTGCGCGACGTGCCACGACCCTGAGAATGATTTCCAGGATGGGATGCCCCTCGGCAAGGGAATGGGCACCACCAACCGCCGCACGATGCCCATCGCCGGCGCCGCATATGGCCGATTCCTGTTCTGGGATGGGCGCAAGGACAGCCTGTGGGCCCAGGCGCTGGGGCCACTCGAAAGCCCGGCCGAGCACGGTGGCGATCGCAGTCACTACGCCCGCGTCGTGGCGGCCCATTACCGCGGCGAATACGAGCACGTGTTCGGCCCGCTGCCGGAGCTCGGCGACCGCGAATCGGCCACGCGCGTCTTCGTGAACATCGGAAAGGCCATCGAGGCGTACGAGCGCCGGATCCGGTTTCGTCCCGCGCGATTCGATCGCTTCGTGGAGGAGTGGCGCAAGTCCGGCGCCATGCCAAGCGGCATCCTGGACCCGCAAGAGCTTGCCGGGCTTGCCTTGTTCGTCGGCAAGGCGGATTGCGTCGAGTGCCACGACGGGCCGCTCTTCACGAGCCACAAGTTCCGCAACACCGGCGTTCCGGCGCGGAAGTCGCTCCCGCGGGACCAGGGACGTGCACTGGCGATCGCCGCTTTGAGGTCCGACGAGTTCAATTGCCGCAGCCGGTGGAGCGACGCGAAGCCGGAGGAATGCCGCGAGATTCCCCGGAGGGTTCCCGCGAGCGAGCGGGCGTTCAAGGCTCCGTCGCTGCGCAACGTGGCGGACCGGGCGCCTTACATGCATGCCGGCCAGTTCGTCTCGCTCGGGGAAGTGCTGGACCACTACAATCGCGCGCCCGCGGCGCCTTCGGGTGAAAGCGTGCTTACGCCGCTCCATCTCACCCACGCCGAGATCGCCCAGCTCGAAGCGTTCCTGCGCACGTTGAGCGGCGGGGTCTCGGCCCCGGTGCCGAACGCGGCCGCAAACTAGTCTCGCACCGAACCCGCGCTACATCTGCCGAAAGAGGTTCAGGTAGCTCCGGCTTACGGGGAGCACCTCTTCGCGGCCCTTCATGTGGATCTCGCCGGTCTCGTTGGGCAGGCGCTTGAAGTGGCTGATGGCGCGGCGGTTCACCACGACCGAGCGATGCACCTGGAGGAATTGCTCCTCGTCGAGCTGGTCCATGAGGTCCTTCAGCGTCGCGCGGATGAGGCCCTCGGCATTGCGGCCGTCAGCGCGCCACGAGACCAGCGTGTACTTCTCGTCGGACTTCATGAAGTCGATGTCCTCGACGGGGATGAGGCGCACCGCAGTTCCCACCGTCACGTGGATCCACTTGAGCGGCTTGGCGCCGGCCTTCCTGGAGATATGCGCGGCCAGCTGCTCCAGGAGCAATTCGGTCTCCGGAGGTAGCGGGGCGGCAGCGACGAGCCGCTCCTTCAACCGCACCACGGTGTCGGCCAACCGGCCGGCATCGAGGGGCTTGACGAGATAATCGATCGCCCGCTGCTCGAAGGCCTGCACGGCGTATTGGTCATGGGCCGTCACGAACACGAGTTGCGCGCGCACGCCGATCTGCCGCGCCGCATCCACGCCCGAGAGGCCCGGCATGTGCACGTCGAGGAAGCAGATGTCCGGCTTGAGCGTCTCGAACTGCTCGACCGCCTCGCGGCCATTGCGCGCCTGGGCGACGACCTCGAGCTCGGGCCACGCGTCACCCAGCATGCGCATCAACGATGTGCGCAGCAGCGGCTCGTCGTCGGCGATGATGGCCGTGGGCCGCTTCGTGCTCATGCCGCGGCCAGGGCAGGAAAATCCGCCTCGGCACGAACGCCGTGCGGAACGATCGTGGCAAGACGAACTTGCGCGCCATCGCCGAATACGATCTTCAACCGTTCACGCAAGGACGCGAGCCCGGTGCCAAGTCCTTCGCCGCCGCCCTTGAGGCCCGCACCCGTATCGCTCACCTCGGCGCGGCAACGGCCATCGACGACGGTCACGCGCACGTCGATGCGGCCGCCTTCCTCGCTCGGGTCGATGCCGTGGCGCACTGCGTTCTCGACCAGCGTGAGGAGCGTCGTCGGCGGGCACCTCAGCTTGAGCGCCGCATCGTCGGCATGCACCGAGTACTGCAGCCGGTCGGGCATGCGCATCTGCATGAGCTCCAGGTACGAGCGCACGAGCTGCAGCTCCTGCTCCAGGTTCGCATTGGCTTCCTGGAGGCGCGGCATGGCGGCGCGAAGGTAGCCGATGAGGCTGTCGAGCACTGTGGCGGCCTGGGGAGACCCGGAGACCACCAGCTCGCGCACGTTGGCGAGCGTGTTGAAAAGGAAATGCGGCTCGATGTGGGCCTGCACCATGCGAAGCCGCGCATCGAGCGCCTTGCGCTCGAGCTCGCTTTTCGTGAGCTCGAAGGTGCGCGCCGCGAAGTCGCGCTGGCTGAAGAGCGCCGCCACCGCCGTCCACGGGCCCACCACCCATCCCGTGCCGATCATCGTGATCATGCCGCTCACGCGCAGGGGGTTATGCCAGAAGTGCGCCGGATCGCCAAAGGTCACGATCGCATAGATGAGCAGGACGGTCGGCGGAATGACGGCCGCCACGGCGAACACCTGCAGCACCCAGCGCGGGACCCAGCCGGGAAGGTGCCTCGGCCAGCGCTCGAAAATCCCGAAGGCGGTCAGCATGGAAAGGCCCAGCACCATGTAGCGGGCGATCACCTGCCACGTGGGCGTCGCCGCCACGAAGTTGGGGCTGACGAGCAAGGCCACGACGCCGGAAACGCTCAACGCGAGGACTACGCGCCGCCACCCGTACATCGGGGGCGCGCCGCTGGGCATGGCAATGGAGCCGGTAACCATGTGCGCATTGTGCCGGGTGGCACCGCGCTCCTGAACCCCCATGCGACCGGCGGCGGTCCGCGAAGGGCGGATTACGTCATGCGGCGACGGCTCGCGGCTATACTCGGGCGAACAACCATGGCTGCCAGCATCGAGTTTGCACGCGCGTCGGACGAGACGCGGATCGCGTATGCCGTGACGGGCGAAGGCCCGCCGCTGGTGCGGGCCTCTCACTGGCTGGGCAACCTCGACTTCGATTGGCAGACTCCCGTCTGGGGCCCGTGGATCGCCGCATTGAGCGAGCGCTACCAGCTGCTGCGTTACGACTCACGCGGCTGCGGCCTGTCCGATCGCGAGGCCGGGGATATCACGATCGACGGGCTCGTCTCCGACCTCGAATGCGTCGTCGACAAGGCGGGCATGGATCGCTTCGCGCTGCTGGGCATGTCGCAAGGCGGGGCGGTATCGATCGTCTACGCGGCGCGCCACCCGGAGCGCGTGAGCCACCTCGTTCTCTGCGGCGCGTTCGCCCGCGGGCCGCTGCGCCGCGACCCAAGCCCCCAGCAGGTCGAGACCACCGAGGCCATGATCAAGCTGGTCGAGCTCGGGTGGGGGCAGAGCAATCCCGCGTTCCTGCAGATGTTCACGTCGCAATTCTTTCCCCAGGCCACGCTCGCCCAGGCGCACTCGTTCAACGAGATCCAGCGCCATGCGACATCGCCGCGCGTGGCGGCGCGGCTCATTCGCGCGTTCGCTGGGCTCGATGCGTCGGCCGAGCTCGCGCGCGTGCAGGCGCCGACCCTTGTATTCCACAGCCGTGGCGACAACCGTGTGCCCTTCGATGAGGGGCGCTTCATCGCGACCTCGATCCGCGGCGCGCGTTTCGAGCCCCTGGACAGCAACAGCCACGTGCCCTTGCCGGGCGAGCCAGCTTTCCAACGCGTGATCGATGGCATGGCGGCCTTCGTGCCGCCGTCGAAGGCGGATGCGAGGCCATTCGCCAACCTGACGACACGCGAACGCGAGGTG
>DATBEA010000149.1:0-1705 GCA_036276215.1 Usitatibacter sp. | reverse complement strand
TGCCGATCGCATCGGCGCGAAATGGCTGCTGGTCGCGGGGCCTCTCATCGCCGCGGCGGGTTTCGCGCTCTTCATGGTGCCGGGGCTCCACGCGAATTACTGGACCGGGTTTTTTCCCGCGGCGGTCGTGCTGGGGCTGGGCATGGCGCTCACCGTGGCGCCGCTCACGAACAGCGTGATGGGCGCGGTCGCCCGAGACCACGCCGGAATCGCATCGGGGATCAACAACGCGGTATCCGAGACCGCGGGCGTGCTCGCCGTCGCGGTCATCGGCATCATGATGTCGGACGCGGTCACCGTGGCGGGCTTTCGGCGTGTCGAGCTGGCCGCGGCGATCGCCGCGGCCGTCTCGGCGCTATGCGGCTGGCTTGCCCTCAGTCGTGGTCGTGATGCCAGCGATGGTCGTCATCATCGCGCCAGTGGCGCCCGTTCCAATCCCGGCGATCGTTATAGGCGAGGCCGAAAGAGACGTTAGGTCCGTAGGCGTAGTCCGGATAGTAGGCGCCAGGCTCGGCATACCCATAGCGATAGCCGGAGGCGTTGTAGCCGTCGTAGTACGGGTCGGACGCGCAGGCTCCGAGTGCAATCGCGGCGCCTGCCAGGGTGAGGATGGTTTTGCGATTCATCGTCGTTTCCTCCTATGCGATACAGGTGAGGCTTCGCAGTGCCACGCCGGGTTCCTCGGCACATGCCGCGACGGGTTGTCGGATTCCGCGACGTGGAGCACGGGTGTAATCTGCGAGCTACAAGGAGATTCGCCATGCCCGATTCCGCAAGCGCGATACGCCGCACCGCGAGCGTCGAGGAGCGCGTCGACGCGATCCAGGCGGCGCTCGACGAGCGGGGCCTCAAGGCATCCGAGGCGATCGAGGAGCTGGGCCACCTCGCCCAGGAAAAATGGATCCCGGAAAATGGCGCCCGCGTGGTCGCTCGCGCGTGGGTCGATCCGCAGTTCCGCGAGCGCCTCCTCGCGAACGGGCGCGATGCCGTGACGGAGCTGGGCCTCGCCATGCCGAAGCACCATCGCCACCTGGTGGTCCTCGAGAACACGCCGGCGGTGCAGAACGTGATCTGCTGCACGCTCTGCTCGTGCACCGCCTTCACGATCGTCGGCCTGCCGCCCGACTGGTACAAGGACCTCGAGTACCGCTCGCGCGTCGTGCGCGAATCGCGAACGGTGCTGCGGGAGATGGGCCTCGATCTGGCGCCCGAAGTGGAGATCCGCGTGTGGGACACCACGGCGGACACGCGCTACATGGTCCTTCCCGAACGGCCTCGCGGCACGGAAGGCTGGCCCGAGGAAAAGCTCGCGGCGCTGGTCACGCGCGATTCCCTCATCGGCGTCGCGCGGCTGGGAGCGCCCTGATGGACGGCATGCACGACCTGGGCGGGCGCCAGGGATTCGGCCGGGTTCGTTTCACGGCAGGCGCGACGGCCTTCCACGCCCCGTGGGAAGTGCGCGTGAATTCGCTCTACGCGCACGCCGTGCGCGTGGGCCTTTTCAACATGGACGAGTACCGCCACGCGATCGAGCGCATGGATCCGCGCCACTACCTCACGGCGAGCTACTACGAGCGTTCGCTCACGAGCCTCGCCACGCTGTGCGTCGAGAAGGGCCTCGTCACGCGCGAGGAGCTGGAACGCCGCGCCCAGGGCGCCTTCCCGCTCGCGATGCCGGGCGCACCGGGCCGCGGCAATGCAGGTT
>DATBEA010000148.1:0-16109 GCA_036276215.1 Usitatibacter sp. | reverse complement strand
CTCGAGGAGCGGCTCCGGGATCGCGGCCACGTTCACGCCGATGAAGGGGCCGTGGGCGCGCGGGCTCGCGGAATGGATCGCTTGTGCGAGCACTTCCTTGCCGGTGCCGGTCTCACCGAGGAGCAGCACCGTCGTGTCCACCTGCGCGGCACGCCGTCCCTGGCGCTTGGCTTCCATCGCGGCGGGAGAGCTCCCGATGAAGCTCGAGAACGTGTACCTCACGCGGCGCTCCTCGGCGAGCGAGCGGCGCGCGTCGGCCAGCTGCGACTCGAGGCGCTGGAACTTGGAGACCAGCGGATGCAGGCTCTCCAGGTTGTCGAAGAGCATGAAGCCCGCCCCGCCGATCACGCGCGAGCGCTCGTCCTTGATGGGCACCCGCATCACGACGAAGGAGTCGGCCCCGAACTGCATGATGTCGAGCATGATCGCCTCGCCCGTGCGAACGACTTCGCGCATGAGGCTGTTGGGGATTACGTCCTCCACCACGCGCCCAAGCGCCTCCGCGGTCGAAGCGAGGCCCAGGCGCGAAGCGTACTTCTCGCTGATCCACGCGATGCGCGCCTCCCGATCGACGATGATCGCGCCCTCGCACATGCGGTCCAGCCCCTCGAAGAGGCTCTTTCGCGCGATCTTGCGAACGGCTTCGGGGTCTTTCAGGCGGCTCATTGTTTTAGCGGACGACCGACTTGTCCTGCCCGAACAGGATCTTCTTCTCTTCCTCGGTGCGGATGCCCGGCGGGTTGGGATTCACTTCCTTCGCGCGCGCATAGGCACGCATGGTCGCGGGACGGGCCTTGATGGCCGCGTGCCACCGGCGCAGGTTCGGGAAGTCGCCCATGTCCTGCCCCTGCCGCTCGGGCACGATCCACGGATAGCTCGCCATGTCGGCGATGCTGTATTGCTTTCCGAGAATGAAGTCGCGCCCGGCGAGCCGCTTGTTCAGCACGCCGTACAGGCGCGAGGTCTCCTTCACGTAGCGGTCGATGGCGTACGGGAGCTTTTCGGGCGCGTAGTGGGCGAAGTGATGGTTCTGCCCGAGCATGGGCCCCAGGCCCGCCATCTGCCACATGAGCCACTCGAGGGCTTCCACCTGCCCGCGCAAGTCCTTCGGGATGAACTGGCCGGTCTTGCCCGCGAGGTAGAGCAGGATCGCGCCCGACTCGAAGACGCCGATGGGCTTGCCGCCGCCGGTGGGCGCGTGGTCCACGATCGCGGGAATCTTGTTGTTGGGCGAGACGGCGAGGAATTCCGGCTCGAACTGCGCGCCCTTGCCAATGTTCACGGGTTTCAGCGTGTACTCGAGGCCGGCCTCCTCGAGGTACATCGTGATCTTGTGGCCGTTTGGCGTGGTCCAGTAGTACAGGTCGATCATCGTCCACCTCCGAGCGTTCGATTATGCATCAGCGCCCCAGCGGGCCCACGTCGCAGCGCTTGTATTGGTCGGGCCATTCCATCGGTACGCCGAGCGCCTTGGCGGCGTGCCGCGGCCAGTAGGGGTCGCGAAGCTCGGCGCGCGCGAGGAATACGGCATCGGCCCGTCCATGGGCCACGATCTCTTCCGCTTGGATGGCCTCGCCGATGAGCCCCACCGCCGCCGTGGGAATGCCGGCGCCCGAGCGGATCGCTTCCGAGAACGGCACCTGGTAGCCCGGCCCGAGGATGATCTTCTGCTCGTGGATATTGCCGCCGCTCGATACGTCGACGAGGTCGATGCCGGCCGCCTTTAGCCGCTTCGCCAGCTCGATGGATTGCGGAAGATCCCAGCCGCCCTCGTACCAGTCGGTTGCTGAGAGCCGGTAGAACACGGGCTTGTCTGCGGGCCACAACTCGCGCACGGCGCGCGCCACTTCCAGCGGCAGGCGCACGCGGTTGTCGAAAGAACCGCCGTATTCGTCGCCGCGCAGGTTCGAAAGCGGCGAGACGAAGGTGTGGAGCAGGTAGCCGTGGGCGCCGTGGACCTCGACCACGTCGAACCCCGCGTCGAGGGCATGCTGCGCAGCGTCACGGAACTGGATCACCACCTGCGCGATCTCGGCGCGCGTCATCTCGCGCGGCGGGGGATAGTGGCCGAAGGCGACCGGGCTGGGGCCCAGGGTCGTCCACGCGCCGTGGGCCGCGTCGAGCGGCTTGCCGCCGTTCCAGGGCTTGTCGCAGGACGCCTTCCTGCCGGCGTGCGCGATCTGGATGGCGGGTACAGCGCCCTGCTCGCGGATGAATCGCGCAACGGGTTTCCACGCCTTCGCGTGGTCGGCCGACCAGATTCCCGCGTCCCACGGCGTGATGCGCCCTTCGGGCGACACGCCGCTCGCTTCGACGCAAACCAGGCCCGCGCCGCCCACCGCGCGGCTGCCCAGGTGCACGAAATGCCAGTCGTTGGGCATGCCCTCGTCGCTCGAGTACATGCACATCGGCGAGACGAAGACGCGGTTGCGGAAGGTGACGGAGCGAAGCGCGAACGGCGAGAAGAGGTGCGAGGCCATAATGTTCGCCATCATGCCAAATTCCGTGCTCACCATTCGTGCCGGCCGGCGTGCCTTGCAACGTATCCGCGATGCGGGAATGCAGGCCGCCGATGTCCAGATCGTGCCGGGTGCGGCGGGCGGGCCCAAGGGCCTGGGCATCGCCGGCCTCGACCGCGCGATTTTCTGCGAGTGGCTTCCGCAGGCGCCGGGCGTGCGCCACCTCGTGGGCTCGTCGATCGGAGCGTGGCGCTTCGCGGCCGCGTGCCGGAGCGACCCTCTCGCCGCGTTAGCCCAATTCACCGAGGCGTACACGGGCCAGCGCTACCCGCCGCGGCCCAGCGCGCGCCACGTTTCGCAGTCGGCCCGCGAGATGCTGAAGGCACTTTTCGCGGGGCGGGAGGACGAGATCCTCGCGCACCCGCACTATCGGCTTCATATCCTCGCGGTGCGGGGACGCTGGCCGCTCACGAAGCGGTCGGGCGCCTCCACGGCGCTGGGCTTCGGCATGGCGGCGCTCGCGAACGCGGTCGGACGGCGCCACCTCGCCCGCTTCATCGACCGCACGGTCTTCCACGATGCCCGCGATCGCCTGCCCTTCGTGGACGAGTCCAATGCTTTCGACGCGTTCCGCACGCACGCCGTGGCGCTCGATCGCGACAACCTGGGTGAAGCGCTGCTCGCCTCGGCGTCGATCCCGCTCGTGCTCGAGGGCGTTCCCGACATTCCGCGTGCGCCCGCGGGCGTGTACTGGGACGGCGGCATCATCGACTATCACCTGCACCTGCCCTACCACCGGTCCACGGGACTGGTCCTCTATCCGCACTTCGTCGATCGCATCGTGCCGGGCTGGCTCGACAAGGGCATGCCGTGGCGGCACGCGCGCGGGGAGTGGCTCGACAACGTGGTGTTGGTCGCGCCGTCGCGTGAATACCTCGCGCGCCTGCCGCACGGGAAGCTGCCCGATCGGCGCGACTTCAACCGTTTCGCCGGCGACGACGCGGGACGGATGAAGTACTGGCGCACGGCGATCTCCGAGAGCGACCGGCTCGCGGAAGCGTTCCACGAATTCGCCCGCAACCCGGGTTGCGTGCAAATCCAGGCCCTGTGACGAATCCGCTTGACCGGAGTTATAACACGTTATAACATCGGATGGATGAAGCTCACCATCCGAAGGATCGGCAATTCGCTCGGGGCGATCATTCCCAGGGCCGCGCTCGACCAATGGGGCGTGAGGGAAGGCGACGAGCTCGAGTTGGACGCCGGCCGGATCGGCCCGGCTCGTTCAAGGCTTTCCAAGGCGGATCTCAACGAGCTTCGGCTGGAGCGGGCGCTCGCGGTTATCCGGCTCTTCAGTCCCCGGGAGATACGAGCGAAGGGCCTCGCGAACCTCCACCGCTGGAAGCGCGCCGGCTCGTGGGGGCCTGCTTACGACGAATGGGAGCGAATCCTCGAGGATCCCGATGACGGGCGCCTGTTCGCGGCAATGCTCGGGCGTGACGAGGACGCCGTTCGCCTGCGCCAATCGCCGCCCTATGTGGGATTGCTGCCCGAGGCGCTGGTGCGGGAGATGAATGAAAAAGTCCCATCTTGATCACATCCTTCGAGCCGCGAAGGACTGCACGGGCGAGAGCAAGTTCGTGATCGTCGGCAGCCAGTCACTCCACGGCAAGGGCATCGACGTCGACAGCCTGCTCATGTCGCAGGAAGCCGATCTCTACATCCCCGGGAAGGAACGCAAGACCGAGCTGCTCAACGCGATCGGGGAGGGATCGAGATTCCACGAGACGTTTGGTTACTACGCGGACCCCGTCGGCGAGTTGACCGCTGTGTTGCCGAAGGGTTGGAAGGCCCGCCTCGTCAACCTCCCGCACGGCGATACGAACGGAGCGCGAGGGCTATGCCTGGATCCGCACGACATGGCGGTATCCAAGTACATCGCGGGCCGGGACAAGGACCTCGAGCTGCTGCAGGGATTGATCCGGCAAGGCGAGCTTGACCGGCAAACTCTCGTCGATCGGCTTGCGCAGACTTCGGCCGACGAGCGCATCAAGTCCGTGGCAAAGGCACGAATCGCGCGGCATTTCGCATCGGGCCGTCCGAAGTAGTCGGCGGCCGATGCGCCTCGCGCAGCGAAGCATCGAATCGCCAGGCGAGGCGAGCGCGTTCGATCTTCATTCCACCGCGATGCCGGCTTCCTTCACGATGCGCGCCCACTTGGCCGACTCCGCCGCGATAACGGCCGCCGCTTCGGCCGGCGTGCTCCCTACGGGATCGATCCACTGGCGATCCCACAACGACGCCTTCGACGCCGGGTCGCGGACGATTTTCACGATCTCCGCGTTCAACCGCGCGAGTGCCTCGGGCGGCGTGGCGCGGGGCGCCATGATCACGATCCACACATCGGCCTCGAAGCCGGGATAGCCGCTCTCGGCCACGGTGGGAATGCCCGGAACGAGCGGCGATCGCCGCGCCGAGGTCTGCGCGAGCATGCGCACCTTCCCCGCTTGCATCTGCGGCAGGAGCGCCGTGGGATTGAGCGAGAGGATCTGCACGTCGCCCGCCATGAGCGCGGTCACGGCCTGCGCGCCGCCGTTGTAGGGAATGTGCACGGTACGAATCCCGGCCACGCTGTTGAAGAGCTCCATCGAGAGCTGCGAGATGCTTCCCTTGCCCACGGACGAGAAATTGAGCTTCCCGGGCTCGGCCTTCGCGCGTGCCACCAGCGCCGCAAGCGTCGCCACGCCGAGCGAAGGGTTCACGGCGATCAGGTTGGGCGAGGTGCCGACGAGCGTCACCGGCGCGAAGTCCCGGCCCACGTCGTAGGGCAGGTTGCGATAGAGCGCCGGGCTCACCGCGAGCGGGCCGTTGGTGCCGACCAGCAGGGTGCACCCATCCGGCGCGGACTTGGCGACGGCCTCCGCGGCGATATTGCCGCCGGCGCCCGGGCGATTCTCGACGATCACGGGCTGGCCCAGGGCCCGGGCCAGCGGCTCGGCCAGGGAGCGCGCCACCACGTCGGGCTGGCCGCCGGGAGCGAACGGCACCACGAGCTTCACCGCGTGGGCGGGCTGCCATTGGGCGAGGGCCGCGCAGGCCGCCCACGCGGCCAGGAATAATGACAACCTCGCGACAGTCTTCATCCCGCCAGAATACGATTGAAAGAGGCGGCTGTGACAGCCATCACAAGGTGCCGAGCGGTGGCGTGCTAGCCTCGTTCGGCTCATCCAGGGACAAAGGGGAAAACAATGATCCGTTTCACCGTTCGGGCCGTCGCCGCGGCCGCGGCGCTGGCCATCCTGCCCGCCATGGCGCAGCTTGGCGAGGACACCGCGAAGCAGGCCACCCAGGAAACCAAGCTGCTCGTGACCGAAGGCACCGCCGTCATCGGCGACCTGCAGCCGGCCATCAATTCGGGCAAGGCCACCCGGGAGCAGGTGAACCCGGAAGCGCTGGTCGCGCAGTTCAAGGCGCGCTACCAGAAGGCCGCCGGGGCGCCCTTCGACGACAAGGCCAAAAGCGTTGCCGGCGACGCACGGCGCGCCTACCTCGCCGCCTTCACCTCGGTCGTGACGCGCTACCAGTCGAATCTCCAGAAGGGCGGCCAAGACGCATTCGTTCCCGCCTTCTTCCGCGCCCAGGTGCTCAAGGAATTCAACCAGCTCATGCAGGGCAAGGTCCAGGCCTACGCCACCAACCGCGACGAGGAGCTCATCAACAGCGACTGGGCGGTGCACAAGGTGATGAAGGGCTCGGTGCTCGCGGGCGAGGTTCCCGGCCTCATGAAGACGGGCAGCCTCGAGCCGGTCGTGAAGCGCAGCGGCGGCTCCATGATGGGCTACTACCCGATGAAGCTCGCGCCGGCGTGCGTCGCATGCCACGCGCAGAACGGCCTCAAGCAGACCGAGGGCGGTTTCGGCGGCGCGCTCATCGTCGAAGTCCCGGTCAAGTAGGGCTCCCGCCATGACGCTCCGGCGGCTCCTGCGGTTGCTGCCCGTCGGGCTCGTGGTGCTCGTCGCCATCAACATGGCGATGATGCTGATGATCGACCGCCAGGCGCGCGCCACCTTCGGGCAGGTGCGCGCCGCGCAAACGCAGCGCGACCTGATCGGCACCATCCGCACCCACTGCGAGGCGCTCACCTTCAAGGCGGTCGCGTGGACGCTCACGCGCCGCACGACCCAGGCGCGGCTCTACGAGGAAGAGAAGAAATCCTGCTTCGAGGCGGTCGACCAGGCCTCCGGTGCGATGCCGCGGGCGGCCGCGCCGCTCGCGTCGCTGAAGGGCCACGTCACGGAGCTCGCGGCCCTTCTCGAAGCGATCCAGGCCGACCATACCGACGAGACCAAGATGGTCACGGTGGGGCGCCTCGAGCGTGAGGTCCAGCCCATGACGGCCTCGATGCACAAGGAGCTCGACGACCTGGTGCGCGCCACCGACGACGAGAGTGCGAGCCTCATGGGCGGCGCGCTCACGCAGCAGGAGCGCACGCTCTGGGCGGGGGCGCTGGTAGGGCTCCTCGCGATCGTGGTGGGCGCCATCCTGGTGCACATCGTGACGAGCCGCATCCTGCTTTCGGTCGGCGAGGCGATGAGCGTGGCGAGCGCGCTCGCCGAAGGCGATCTCGGCGTTGCCCCGCGCGTGCGCCGCGCCGACGAGATCGGCCAGATGCTCTCCGCCATGGACCAGGCCCGCCGCGCGTGGATCGCGGCCATCGGCGAGATCCACGTCGTGACGCGCTACATCGGCGAGATCGCCGACGAGATCGCCCAGGACGCGGGAACGCTCAACGAGCGAAGCGCCCATGCCGCGGCGAGCCTGCGCGACACGGCGCGCTCGATGACGGAGCTGGTCTCGACGGTGCAGTCCTCGACCGCCTCGGCGCGCAAGGCCTCCGAGCTCGCGGGCGCGGCGACCGGCTCCGCGCACGAGGGCGAGGCGGCGGTTGCCCAGGTCGTGAAGACCATGGACGAGCTGAGCCTCGCCTCGTCGAAGATCAGCGAGATCGTCTCCGTGATCGACAGCATCGCGTTCCAGACCAATCTTCTCGCGCTCAACGCCGCGGTCGAAGCGGCACGCGCGGGCGAGCAGGGCCGCGGCTTCGCGGTCGTGGCCTCCGAGGTGCGCGCGCTCGCGCAGCGCTCTTCGAAGGCGGCCGGCGAGATCCGCGGCCTCATCGGCTCTTCGGTCGAAGGCGTGCAGGCGGGTGCCCGCAACGCCTCGGGCGCGAGCGACAAGATCGTGCACATGGGCCAGTCGATCTCGCAGGTCTCGACGATGATCGCCGATGTCTCGGGCGCGGCGAGCCGGCAGAACAAGGAGATCGACCAGCTCTCCCACACCATCGACGAGCTCGACCAGCTCACGCAGACGAACGCGCGGCTGGTGGGCTCGTGGACCGACCGCGCATCGCACCTTCGCGAGGAGCTTCGCCGCCTCGCGGGCCTCGTGCAGCGTTTTCGCCTCCCGGGGACTGCCACCCACGCGGGCACCGTGATACCTTCAGCCGGCGGGGAGCGCGCGCTCCTCGAGGACTGAAGGGAAGGATTTCATGGCGGGACGAAGGACGTTCTACGACGTTCTGGGTGTGACGCGCGACGCTTCGTCGGTGGACATCGCATCCGCCTTCCGCGACAAGCTCGCGGCGATGAAGTCCAGGCCCGACGTGCTTCCCGAGGCGATCGACGAGCTTCGCGAGGCATACCAGACGCTCGCCAATCCGTCGCGCCGGTCCGATTACGACCGCTCGCTTCCGCCTTCCAACGCGCGCGAGGCGCGAGCCCGCGCCGCGCCTGCCGTGGACGAAGCGCCGCCCGACATGCGCTCGCGCATCACCGTCATCACGGTCGCGGTCGTGGTGCTCGCGGTCATGTTCTGGGGATGGAAGCGCCATCGCGCCGCGTCGATGCCGGGTGCATCGGCTCCGGTCGTCGTGTCCACGACGCGCAGCGAGATCGAATCCACCGTGGCCGACCCTGCACGATCCGAGGCCGTGTCGCGCGGCGGCGGCGGTCCGCTCAACGCCGAGCAGGTCTTCGCCCAGGTCGCGCCCAGCATCGTGCGCGTGCACGCGGCCGACGAGAACGGCCGGCCGATCAAGCAGGGCAGCGGCGTGGTCACGGGCACCGGGCGCGTGATCACCAACTGCCACGTGGCGAGCGGCGCCTCGCGGCTTACGGTCTCGGCGGCGGGCACCCTCTATTCGGCATCGGTGCGGGTGGCCGACGAGCCCTTCGACCTTTGCAGCCTCGACGTGACGGGCCTTTCCGCGCCCGCGGTATCCATCGGCTCGGTGGACTCGGTGCACACGGGACAGAAAGTGTTCGCCATCGGCGCACCCATGGGACTCGAGCTCACCATCTCCGAGGGCATCGTGTCGTCGCTGCGCGAGGTGCCGCAGGGCAAGGTGATCCAGACCACGGCCCCGGTGTCGCCGGGCTCCAGCGGCGGCGGCCTCTTCGACCCGCAAGGCCGCCTCGTGGGCATCGTCACGTTCCAGACCAAGTCGGGGCAGAACCTGAACTTCGCCGTGCCGGCCGACTGGATCGCGCAGATGTCGAGCCGCAGCGCGCCGAGCGAGGTCGCGGACCTGCCGAGCGCGCCTCCCGCGGCCTCTTCGGCCGCGCCCGAAAAGGAGCGCGAGGCCACGGTGGCGGACATGGTCACCGGCCAGTGGCACTGCTTCGGGTCGCTCTCGGGCAACAACGCCGAATACGACTACGGCGAGGACGGCGTGCTTCGCATCTCCCAGAGCGACGGCAAGGTTTTCGCGGGACGCTACATGGTGGCCGGGAAGCGCATCGTGTACCAGGGGTCGAAGGGTTCCTTCACCTTCGAGATCGAGTCGATCTCGCCATCCCGGATGGTGCAGGTGGTGGGCGACGGCGAGCGGCTCGCCTGCACCCGGAGCTGACTAGTAGTTGAGGTTCGGCGCGAGCCAGCGCTCGGCCACCGCGAGGTCCATGCCCTTGCGGTGCGCGTAGTCGGACACCTGGTCGCGCTCGAGCTTGCCGACCGCGAAGTAACGCGACTTCGGATGCGAGAGGTAGAAGCCGCTCACGGCGGCGGTGGGCAGCATCGCGTACGCCTCGGTGAGGGTCATGTCGGCGTTGCGGTCCGCGGCGAGCAGCCGGAAGAGCTCGCCCTTCTCGGTGTGGTCCGGGCACGCGGGGTATCCCGGCGCCGGCCGGATGCCCTGGTATTTCTCGTCCACGAGATCCGCGCTGGAAAGCGACTCGGCGCTCGCGTAACCCCAGAATTCCGTGCGCACGCGATGGTGCAGGTGCTCGGCGAAAGCCTCGGCGAGGCGATCGGCGATCGCCTTCAGCATGATCGCGCCGTAGTCGTCGTGGCGCGCCTCGAATTCCTTCACCTTCGCATCGATCCCGATGCCCGCCGTTACGGCGAAGGCGCCGACGTAGTCGGGCACGCGCGAGTCGAGCGGCGCCACGAAATCGGAGAGGCACTGGTTCGGGTTGGCCGACGGCTTCTGCGATTGCTGCCGCAGGTTGTGCCACGTGCCGAGCACGCCGTCGCGCTTCGCGTCCGCGTAGATCTCGATGTCGTCGCCGACGGCGTTCGCGGGCCAGAGGCCGAAGACGCCGCTCGCCGTGAGCCAGCGCCCCTTCACCACGCGGTCTAGCATCGCTTGGCCTTCGGCGAAGACGTTGCGCGCCGCCTCGCCCACGACCGCGTCGTCGAGGATGTCGGGATACTTGCCCGCGAGGTCCCACGCCTGGAAGAAGGGAGCCCAATCGATGTAGGGCACGAGCTTCTCGAGCGGGTAGTTCTTCAGCGCCGTGACGCCCAGCTGCCGCGGCACGGGTGGCGTGTAGCCGGCCCAATCCATCTTCACCGCGTTGGCGCGCGCCTGGGCGAGTGTCACGCTCTTCTGGCCGGTCTTGCGTGCGTGCTGCTCGCGGATCTTCACGTAGTCGGCGCGCACGCCCTCCATGTAGCGCTCGCGCTGCTCGGGGCTGGAGAGCGTCTGGGCCACGCCCACGGCGCGCGACGCGTCGGGGACCCACACCGTGGGCCCGGAATAGTTGGGCTCGATCTTCACCGCCGTGTGCGTGCGCGACGTCGTGGCGCCCCCGATGAGGAGGGGCAGCGTGAACCCCAGGCGCTGCATCTCGCGCGCCACGTGCGCCATCTCCTCGAGCGAGGGCGTGATGAGCCCCGAGAGCCCCACCATGTCGGCGTTCTCGCGCCGCGCGGTCTCGAGGATCGTGTCGGCGGGCACCATGACCCCGAGGTCCACGACGTCGTAGTTGTTGCACTGCAGGACCACGCCCACGATGTTCTTGCCGATGTCGTGGACATCGCCCTTCACGGTGGCCATCACCACCTTGCCCTTGGCCTTCGCATCCGCCGTGCCCAGGCGCGCCTTCTCCTCCTCGATGAACGGGATGAGGTGCGCCACGGCCTGCTTCATCACGCGCGCGCTCTTCACCACCTGCGGCAGGAACATCTTGCCGGAGCCGAAGAGGTCGCCCACGACGTTCATGCCGTCCATGAGCGGGCCCTCGATCACCTGGATCGGGCGCTCGTGCTGCTTGCGCGCTTCCTCGGTGTCCTCGACGATGAACTGGGTGATCCCCTTCACGAGCGCGTGGACCAGGCGCTCCTGCACCGTGCCCTTGCGCCACTCGAGCTCGAGGGCCTCATCCTTCTTCGCGCCCTTGAAGGTCTCGGCGAATTCCACCAGCCGCTCGGTCGCGTCGGGGCGGCGGTTGAAGACCACGTCCTCCACGCGCTCGAGCAGCTCCGGCGGGATCTCCGCGTAGACGCCCAGTTGCCCGGCGTTCACGATCCCCATCGTGAGGCCGGCGCGGGTGGCGTGGTAGAGGAAGGCCGTGTGCATGGCTTCCCGCACCGGGTCGTTGCCGCGGAACGAGAACGAGAAGTTCGATACGCCTCCCGAGGTCCTGGCGTGCGGGAGGTTGCGGGTGATCCACGACACCGCCTCGATGTAGTCGTGCCCGTACGTGTTGTGCTCCTCGATGCCCGTGGCCACCGCGAAGATGTTGGGGTCGAAGATGATGTCCTCGGCGGGGAACCCGACTTCCTTCGTGAGGATCCGGTAGCAGCGCTCGCAGATGGAGGTCTTGCGCTGGAGCGTGTCGGCCTGGCCCTTCTCGTCGAAGGCCATCACGACCACCGCCGCGCCGTAGCGGCGGGCGAGCTTCGCGTGCTTCACGAACTCCGCCTCGCCTTCCTTGAGCGAGATCGAGTTCACGATGGCCTTGCCCTGCACGCACTTCAATCCCTCCTCGATCACCGACCACTTGGAGCTGTCGATCATGATCGGCACGCGCGCGATGTCGGGCTCGGAGGCCACGAGCTGGAGGAAGCGCGTCATCGCGGCGGCCGAGTCGAGCATCGCCTCGTCCATGTTCACGTCGATCACCTGCGCCCCGCTCTCGACCTGCTGGCGCGCGACCGAGAGCGCCTCGGGGTAGTCGCCCGCGAGGACCAGCCGCGCGAACGCCTTGGAGCCGGTCACGTTGGTGCGCTCGCCCACGTTCACGAAGAGCGAGCCTTCGCCCACGTTGAGCGGCTCGAGGCCCGCGAGGCGCAGCTTCGGCTCGATCTCCGGCACGATGCGCGGCTTGAACGTGGAGACGATCTCGGAGATGGCGCGGATGTGCTCGGGCGTGGTGCCGCAGCAGCCGCCGGTCACGTTGAGCCAGCCGCTCTCGGCCCATTCGCGGATGTAGCCCGCGGTCTCGGCGGGGAGCTCGTCGTATTCGGCCATCGCGTTGGGCAGCCCCGCGTTCGGGTGCGCCGAGACGTACACGTCGGCGATGCGCGCGAGCTCTTCGACGTGCGGGCGAAGCTGCTTGGCACCGAGCGCGCAGTTGAAGCCCACGGAGATCGGCCTCGCGTGCCGCACCGAGTTCCAGAATGCTTCCACGGTCTGGCCGGAAAGCGTGCGCCCCGAGGCGTCGGTGATCGTGCCCGAGATCATGATGGGCAGGCGCACGCCCGAGGCCTCGAAATGCTCGTCGATCGCGAAAAGCGCCGCCTTGGCGTTCAGCGTATCGAAGATGGTCTCGACCATGATGAGGTCCACGCCGCCTTCGACCAGCGCCTCCACCGCCTCGCGGTAGGCGTCGCGCACCTGCTCGAAGGACACGGCGCGGAAGCCCGGGTCGTTCACGTCGGGCGAGAGCGAGAGCATGCGGTTCATCGGCCCCAGCACGCCCGCCACGAATCGCGGCTTGCCGGGGCTGCGGGTGCTGAACGAATCGGCCACCTCGCGCGCGATTCGCGCCGAGGCCAAGTTCATCTCGCGCACCACGTGCTCGAGCTGGTAGTCGGCCTGGGAAATCGCCGTCGAGTTGAAGGTGTTGGTCTCGAGGATGTCGGCGCCCGCCTCGAGGTACTGCGCATGGATCTCGCGGATCACCCCGGGGCGCGTGAGCGAGAGGAGATCGTTGTTGCCGCGCAGGTCGCGGTGGAAATCGCGGAAGCGCTCGCCGCGGAACTGCGCCTCCGTGAGGCCGTAGCGCTGCACCATCGTG
Organism: Usitatibacter sp.; assembly: GCA_036276215.1. Lineage (GTDB taxonomy): Bacteria > Pseudomonadota > Gammaproteobacteria > Burkholderiales > Usitatibacteraceae > Usitatibacter. Next base: position 3,124 of record DATBEA010000148.1, on the reverse strand, counting down.
CCCATGGCCCCGTCGAGCACCAGGATGCGGCTCTTCAGCTGCTCGTGGAGCGCGGCGAGTCGGGCAGGGCGTGTGGCGATCGGCTGGTCCATGCTTCCTTCACCCACAAAAAACCCGCCGGCTTTGCGAAAGCGAGCGGGTTTTTGGGCCGATCGCTTTAGCGGTATTTGTAGAGCGCCCGCAAGCTGACGTTCAAATCGGCGCTTGATGGGTATCTTATCATGGGACGTGCGCGCAATCATCCCCGCCCTCGCAGCGGCGGCCCTCTCGGCCGCGTCGTGGGTGCACGGGGCGGACGCGGATCTCAGGGTCGGGTCGAAGCGCTTCACCGAGTCGTACATCCTGGGCGAAGTGGCGGTGCAGAGCGCGCGGCTCGCAGGTGCCAACGCCACCCACGTGCCGGGCCTGGGCAACACCGCGATCCTCGTCGAGGCCCTCTCCTCCGGCTCGATCGACGCCTATCCCGAGTACACGGGGACGATCTCGCGCGAAGTGCTCGGAAGCGAATCGAACCTCACCCTCGCCGCCATCAACGGGCAGCTTCGCGCCCGCGGCCTCGAGGCCTCCGTCCCGCTCGGCTTCTCGGACAGCTACGCGATCGGAATGCGCCGCGCCTATGCCGAAGAGCACCACATCCGAACGCTCTCGGACCTCGCGCGGCATCCCGAGGTGCGGCTGGGGCTCTCGCACGAGTTCCTCGGGCGGCGCGACGGATGGCCGGGGCTCAAGGCGGCGTACGGCTTGCCGCAGGCCGATCCACGAGGCCTCGACCACGGCCTCGCCTACGAGGCGCTCGCCGCGAGCGAGGTGGATGCGATCGACCTCTACACGACCGACGCCAAGATCGAGCGCTACGCGATCGCCGTCCTTGGCGACGACCGCGCGTACTTTCCGCGCTATGACGCGGTGTTCCTGCATCGCCTCGACGTGGCCCAGCGACATCCCCAGGCCTGGCGGGCCGTTGCCGCGCTCGAGGGGCGCATCGACGCGCAGGCGATGACCCGCATGAACGCACGCGCCGAGCTCGACAAATTGTCGTTCGCGAACGTGGCCGCCGAATTCCTGGGCGCGCGCAAGGCAGGCGAACGGCGCGGCTTCGTCGATGCGCTCTTCGGGCCGGACTTCTGGCGCCTGCTGGGCCAGCATGCGGCGCTGGTCTTCGGCTCGCTCGCCGCGGCGGCTGCGATCGGCATTCCGCTGGGAGTGGCCGCCGCGCGGACGCGCTTCGCGGCCCAACCCGTGCTCGCCGCCGCGGGAATCGTCCAGGCGATCCCGGCCCTGGCGCTCCTCGCATTCCTCATTCCCGTCACCGGAACGATCGGCGCCTGGCCCGCGGCCATCGCACTCTTCCTCTATGCGCTATTGCCCATCGTGCGAAACACCCACGCCGGCGTGCTCGGAATTCCTTCGGGCCTGCGCGAAGCGGCGAAGGCGCTGGGGCTGGGCGCGCGCGATACCCTCGTGCACATCGAGCTTCCGTTGGCGCTGCCGGTGATCCTCGCCGGCGTGAAGACCGCGGCGGTGGTGAACGTGGGCACGGCCACCATCGCGGCCTTCATCGGCGCGGGCGGCTTCGGCGAGCGCATCGCCCAGGGGCTCGCGCTGAACGACAACGCGATGCTGCTCGCAGGCGCGGTGCCGGCGGCCGCGCTGGCACTCGCGGTGCACGTGTTCTTCGAAGGGGCCGAGCGGATCGCGGTGAGGCGGACGCGCTGAAGCGCTCCTAGCGTTCCGCGGCCGCGAGGCGAAGGCCGAGGGCCACGAGCACGCCCCCGCTCACGCGGTTCATCCACGCGATGGCCGAGGGCCGGCGCAGCACCCGCTCGGAAAGGCTTCCCGCGGCGATGCCCACCAGCGACTTCACGGGAAGCGCCATCGCCGCGTAGAGAACGCCGAGGAAGGCGAGGTCGCGCGCGGGGTGCGGGCTCGCCGGGTCCACGAACTGCGGCAGGAACGCGAGGAAGAAGAGGACGATCTTCGGGTTGCTCACGTTCGAGAGCACGCCCTGCGCGAAGAGCGCCGGCGGAGAAAGGCGCCCCGACGCCGCCGCGATGCCCGGGCCGCTCGCGCGCGCGAGGATCATACGCACTCCGACGAAGACGAGGTAGCCCGCGCCGGCGAGCTTCACTCCCATGAAGAGCGCCTCGCTCGCGAGGAGGATCGCGCCCACGCCGAGCGCGGCGAGCGCCGTATGGATGAGGATTCCGGTGCACACGCCGAAGGCGGATGCGACGCCCGCGAGCCTTCCCTGCGCGAGCGAGCGGGTGATCACGTAGATCATGTCCTGCCCGGGCGTGAGGATGAGCGCGAGCGAGGCGGCGACGTAGAGGCCGAGCGTCGGCGTGTTCACGGCGCGCCGCCCGCGGCGATCTCCAGGTTCGCCTCGAAGGCCCTGGCAAAGGCACGAGCATCGAAGAGCGCCGAGGTGCGGACTTCGGCGGCGAGGCGCTCGCGCGCTCGCTCGCGCGCGCCGCGATCCCGCGCGAGGGCGAGCGTGGCGTCGAACGCGCGAGCGTGATCGTCGAACGCCCACTCGCCGAAGCCCGCGGCGCGCAGGATGCTGGTCGACACGCGCGATGCGAACGTAGCTCCGCCGGTCGCCACCAGCGGCACCCCGGCCCAAAGCGCATCGCTCGCCGTCGTGTGCGACGTGTAGGGGAAGGTGTCGATCGCGATGTCGGCATGGCGCAGCCGCGCGATGTGCTCGTCCTGCGGCACGTGCGGCGCGAACACGATGCGCGCCGGATCGATGCCGTGCGCGCGCGCGGCGCGGCGAAGGCGTTCTGTCACGGGCGCGATCGTGGCGGGAAGCCACAGGATCGCCTCCGGCAGCGCCTCCAGCAACGCGCACCACCGCGCGAAGCTCTCGGGGCGGAATTTCACGGCTTGGTTGAACGAGCAGAGCACCAGCGCGTCGTCGCGAAGCCCGTGGGCCGAGCGCGGCTTCGATTCTCCCGTGGCGCGGCGCGGATCGTTGGGCTGGTAGCAGTGCGGCATGCGCAGGATGCGTTCGGTGAAATTCGCCTCGCCGCCTTCGGGCGCCACGACGCCATCGGCGACGAGGTAGTCCACGAACGGCGCGCCGATCGTTCCCGCGTATCCGAGGAAGTGAACTTGCACCGGC
>DATBEA010000147.1:0-4504 GCA_036276215.1 Usitatibacter sp. | reverse complement strand
GCCCGTTACGTCCTGCCTGGCTCGGCTCGTCCCAGGGATGGCGCTTCCCTCGACCGCGACTCGCCGCATTCTTGGCGTTACGTGGGCTCACCGAATCCTCACGAACTTGGCCAAGCGGGCGGACTTCGTCGAGAAACGATGGGGCAGAAAGCGCAACGCGGCCGTAGGGCGCCGAATCGCGGTCGAGGGAAGCGCCAACTTGGGACCGGCCGAGCAAACCAAAACGTCACGGGATTTCGGCGAGGACGGAGCAAAGGTGCGGACCACAGGGTCCGCATCGATAAAGACGTAGACCTTCCGCAGCCGCCGTGGCGTTTTGGCGAGCGAGGGAACCGCGAAGCGAAGCGGCGCGGCCACAGCGTCCCAGGCGGCGCTTCCCTCGACCGCGATTCGGCGCCCTGCCTCTCAAGCGCCCCTGGCGACGTTTCGCCGTCGAGCAGCCGCGCCGCTGCGACGCTTTAGACCAACCGATTCGCGATGAAGATGCCGGCGATGAAGAGGAAGGCAAGCCAGTTCTGCGCTCGTGTGCTCATGGGTTCACCTCGCGGAGGAACTTGAGGATGGGGTCCAGGGGAAAGCCGCGGCCCTGGAGAAAGCGCACCTGGCGGGCGCGCTCGCGTTCGTTGGCGGGTTTCTCGGAGAAGCGCTTCGACCAGACGCGCCGCATGTCCGCCGCCCCGTCCACGCCGGCCGCGCGGAACGCGGCCTCGATGGTCTCGTCGGCGATCCCCTTGCAGCGAAGCTCGTGCGCGACCTTGAGGGGACCGCAGCGCCGCGCCTTGGCGCGCACCGACTGCTCGGCGTAGCGCGCATCGGAAAGCCAGCCCTTCTGCGCCAGCTCCTCGAGCACGACATCGATGTTGTCTTCTTCGGTGGCGATGCGCGAAAGCTTGCGCGCCAGCTCCAGGCGGGAGTGTTCGCGGCGCGCGAGAAAGCGCATGGCCCGGGCCTTCAGTGAAACCGGCTCGGTCTTAGCCATCAGAAAGGCCCAGGCCATGCTTGGCGCACGAAGAACGCTTGATGGCCGAAGGTCAGTCGTCGCCTTCGGCGGCTTCCTTGGATTGCGGCATTCCACCCGCGATGCCGATGGCCTCGCGGATCTTCTTCTCGATCTCCTCGGCGATCGCGGGGTTCTCCTTGAGGAACTCGCGCGTGTTGTCCTTGCCCTGGCCGATCTTCTCGCCCTTGTAGGCGTACCAGGCGCCCGACTTCTCGACGATGCGGTGGTTCACGCCCATCTCGATGATCTCGCCTTCGCGGGAGATCCCCTCGTTGTAGAGGATGTCGAAGTCGGCGACCTTGAAGGGGGGCGCCACCTTGTTCTTCACGACCTTCACGCGCGTCTCGTTGCCGATCACTTCCTCGCCCTTCTTGATCGAGCCGATGCGGCGGATGTCCAAGCGCACCGAGGCATAGAACTTGAGCGCGTTGCCGCCGGTAGTGGTCTCGGGGTTGCCGAACATCACGCCGATCTTCATGCGGATCTGGTTGATGAAGATCACGAGCGTGTTGGAACGCTTGATGTTGGCGGTGAGCTTGCGCAGCGCCTGGCTCATGAGGCGGGCCTGAAGGCCCATCTGCGGCTCGCCCATCTCTCCCTCGATCTCGGCCTTGGGCGTGAGCGCGGCAACGGAATCGATCACGACGCAGTCGACCGAAGCCGAGCGCACCAGCATGTCCGCGATCTCGAGGGCCTGCTCGCCGTTATCGGGCTGCGACAGGAGAAGCTCGGAGGTATCCACGCCCAGGCGCTGGGCATACTGCGGGTCGAGGGCGTGCTCCGCGTCGATGAACGCCGCGGTGCCACCCAGCTTCTGGATGTTGGCGATGACCTGGAGCGTGAGCGTGGTCTTGCCCGAGGATTCCGGGCCGTAGATCTCGACCACGCGGCCGCGCGGAAGCCCGCCCACGCCGAGTGCCATGTCCAGGCCCAAGGAACCGGTGGACACGACCTGGATGCCCTTCTCCACGTCGGCATCGCCCATCTTCATGATCGAGCCCTTGCCGAACTGCTTCTCGATCTGCGAAAGCGCCGCCGCGAGGGCCTTCGCCTTGTTCTCGTCCATCCTGGAGGTGTCTTCGGTGGGGCTGGAGATGACTTTGAGCATTTGAATTATCCCATCAATCGGTTGTTGTAGACGTTGTCAGGTTAGGGGATGCGAGGCTCATGGAATGAGCTACCGCCGAGTCCAGCTATCGAACAACCCTGCGCACGAGCCCCGCCATCACCCCGTAGATCTCGAGGCGCCCGCGGGGGCGGATGACCGGATACGCCTTGTTGGCCGGCTTAAGCACCAGCTCCTCGCGCTCCTTGCCCAGGTACTTCACGGTGAACTCGTTGTCCACGATCGCGACCACGACCTCGCCGGGGTTCGCATGGTGCTGGCGCTCGATCACGAGGAAGTCGCCCTCGTGGATGCCCGCGTCGATCATCGAGTCGCCCTTCACGCGGATCAGCTCCGTGCGCGAGGGGTGCCGCACGACCATCTCGTCGAGGGACGACACGAGGTCGTGGCTATCGGCTGCTGCCGCGTGGGGTTGGCCCGCCTGGACCGGTGCGTCGGCGATGCGGCGCTCGAAGAACCGCTTGCCGGGTTTCAGCTGCTTGTCGGGGGTCCAGTCCACGAAGCCCGCTTCCTCGAAGCGCTTCACGCATGCGCAGACCCACGACTTGGCCGACACGCCCCACAGTCCCGCGAGCACCGAGTACGAAGGGATCACCTTGTGCTCGGCGTAGTAGTCCTGGAGCCTTTCCAGGAACTCACGATCGCGCTGGGGCTTCTGGGTGGATAACGACTGTGGCCGGTGACCCGCTGACAATTGGCGCTCCGATGACCGAACGATTGTTCTGCACCCTACAGAACGATCGTTCTGGCTGTCAAGCCCCTAGCGCAGGAGATCTATAAGCCCTTGAATCGCCACGTAAACCGTTTGCATCCGGACCGCCACGCGGTTGCCCTCGAAGCGAAAACGCCTCGCCTGGATCACGCCGTTGCGGTAAGCCCAGGCGAAATGCACGGTTCCCACGGGTTTGCCGGGAACACCACCCGTGGGCCCCGCGATGCCCGTCACGGACACACTCACGTCCGCATGGCTTCGCGCGAGCGCCCCGGCGGCCATCTGGATGGCGACCTCCTCGCTCACCGCGCCCTGCTGCTTGAGCGTCTCCTGCCGCACGCCGAGCATCTCGCGCTTGGCGGTATTGTCGTAGGTCACGAAGCCGCGCTCGAACCACTTCGCGCTTCCGGAAATGCGGGTGATGGCGGTGGCGATGCCGCCCCCGGTGCAGGACTCCGCGGTGGCGATCGTCACGCGCCGCTCGCGGCAGGACCGGCCCAACTGGCGTGCGAGATCGGTGACGTCGTCTTCGGTCATGTCTGCGCCTCCCGCCCCCGGTACCAGTACAGGAATTTCTCCTCGAATCCGAACTGCGTGTAGAGCTTGCGCGCGTTGCCATTGTCCTGCTGGACCTGCAGGTACGCATGGCGCGCCCCCAGCTCCCAGGCCGCCGCGAGGAGCGCCTGGACGATGCGCCGCGCGTGCCCGCGCCTGCGCTCCTGCTCGTGCGTCACGATGTCGAAGAGACCCGCGCAGTCGTCCTCGATGATGGCAAGCCCCGTGGCGACGACGCTGCCCGCGCAACGCATCGCCACCGCGCGCTTGGCGAGCGGCATCGCCTCGAGGCGCGCGACATGCCCGCGGCGATGCGCCTCCGGCGAGCCGCGCAGGCGCGCGACCGCGCCGACCCAGTCGTCGAGCGCCATGGGCTCGATGCCCGGATCGGCCGCGCCGGGCGCCGCGATCGGCGCCGACTCCACGGCGGTCACGTCGAAGCGGTGGTAGCCGCGGGATTCCAGCTCGCGATCGAGCGCGGGCGGCTGCGAAAAGGGCGTGAGCCGGAAGATCGCCGGCAAGTCGCACGAGGCGTAGAGGCGCTCGCAGTAGCCGATCTTTTCGTCCAGCGGCAACGAGGACGGATAGACCGCGTTCACGCTGCGGGCGCGCTTGGCCTTGCCCGGCGCGAGTCGCACGAGCCAGCCGTCGTAGACGAGCTGTCCCGGCGGCGACGACGAGTTGAGGCTGAGCTCCTCGAGGCGCCTCGCGTCGGGCGCGCTCATCCGCCCGGCCGCAGGCGCTTGCCCGTGGCGGCGTCGAAGAAGTAGAGCCGGCCGGGCAACGCGTGCAGCGTGAGCGCATCGCCCACCTTCGCCGACGAGTGCCCTTCCATGCGGGCAACGACCATGCCCTCGCCCACCGAGCCGTGCACCAGCGCATCCGCGCCCAACGCCTCGACCAGCTCGACCGTGAAGCGCAGCACCGGCCCCTCGCCCTGGGCGGCCAGGTGCTCGGGGCGGATTCCAACGGTCACCTTCTCCCCTACCTTCGAGCGCAGCTCGGGCGGGATCGCAACGCGCGCCTGCCCGCCGCCCAGCTCGACCTCGTCGCCGACCCGCTTGCCGTCGATGAAGTTCATGGCGGGCGAGCCGATGAAGCCGGCGACGAA
>DATBEA010000146.1:0-3937 GCA_036276215.1 Usitatibacter sp. | reverse complement strand
TCGGCATGCCCGCGCGTGCCGCTTCCGTCGAGCCCCCGATCGAGCCGATGCTCGCGAAGATCGCGGAGGAGTTGCCGCGCGACGGCGACTTCCTCTTCGAACCCAAGTGGGACGGCTTCAGGGCGCTGGTCTTCCGCAAGGGCCGCGAGGTCTTCATCCAGAGCCGCGACAGGCGCCCCTTCGACCGCTACTTTCCCGACCTCCACGCGCTCTTCCTCGAGCGGCTACCCGCCGGATGCGTGCTCGATGGCGAGATCGTGATCGCCACGAAGCGGGGATTGGATTTCGAGGCGCTGCAGATGCGCCTGCATCCCGCCGCCTCGCGTGTCGAGAAGCTCTCTCGCGAGATGCCCGCATCGTTCGTGGCGTTCGACGCATTGGCCGCCAACGGTCGCAGCGTCATGGCGCGTCCCCAGGAGGAGCGCCGCCAGGTGCTCGAAGCGCTGCTCGAAAGCTCGGCCGCGCCGATCCACCTCACCGCCATGACGCGCGACCGGCGCAAGGCCCAGGAGTGGCTCGACCGCTTCGAGGGCGCGGGCCTGGACGGCGTCATGGCCAAGCTCGCGGGCCTTGCCTACGAGCCGGGCAAGCGCGCGATGCTGAAGGTGAAGCACGTGCGCAGCGCCGATTGCGTGGTCGCGGGATTTCGCTGGCACAAGAGCGGCAAGGACGCCGTGGGCTCGCTCCTCCTCGGGCTCTACGACGACGCGGGCGTGCTGCACCACGTGGGCGTGACTTCGTCTTTCACCATGGCGATGCGGCGCAAGCTCGTGGCCGAGCTCGAGCCGCTGCGAAAGAACGCGCTCGCCAGGCATCCGTGGCGCGAATGGGGAAACGCCGAGGCCCACGAGGCGACCCGCATGCCCGGCGGCCAGAGCCGATGGAGCGCGGGCAAGGACCTGTCGTGGGAGCCGCTTCGCATCGAGCGCACGTGCGAGGTGAAGTACGACCACCTCCAGGGCGAGCGCTTCCGGCACGCCGCGATCTTCATGCGCTGGCGCCCGGACAAGCCGCCGCGCGAGTGCCGCTACGACCAGCTCGAGGTCACGGCGCCTTTCGAGCTCGCGAAGGTGTTCGCCGCGGGCAAGCGGGCGAAGCGCTGAGCCTTCTCCCACTCAGCGCGGCGGTTCCCCCGTGGAGACGCCCACGCCTGCCTCGAACACCATCTTTCCGCCGAGCCATCCGGACACGAGCAGCAGCAGGACCGTCACCAGCGACAAGATCATCGGGAGCTTGAGGGCCTGGGGCTCGTTGTGCCGCAGGCACACGTTCACGATGTAGATCGCGACCACGAGCAGGTTGATGCTCATGTGCTTGATGGCGATGCTGCGGGTGTACCCCGCGGGCAGCGAGAGGAGATCGATCAAGCCCGGCACCGCGGCGCAAAGCGCGCCGATGACGCCGCCGATCATCGTGTAGTAGGCGAGCAGGTTCCACGGGTCGGGATGGCCCGTGGCGAGGCAGATGATGTCGGAGGCGAAAGAGAACACGAAGCAGCCGATCGCGATGGGAACGAGCATCGGGTGGATCGGATGTCCGGCGACACTGGCGGGGGTGCGCATGCGGTCTCCTCTGGTTTTTTGTGAACTTGCGCATTAGATGGACCGTGCACGTGCCCCGTTCCGGTGCGCCTGTCGCGAAGCTGCGCTTAGCGCCATCGCGAACCCGCGCCGCCTGGCCGATCTAACCTCGTGGAGGGAACGATGCGAGAGAGGTTGCTCGAGGGTTGCGCCGCGATCGTCACCGGCGGCTCGTCCGGGATCGGCGCGGGGATCTGCCGCGCGTTCGCGCGCGAGGGTGCGAAGGTCGCCATCAACTATCTTTCCGCGCCCGCCGCGGCCGAGGCCATGGCGGGCGAGATCCGCGCGGCCGGCGGCGAGGCCATCGCGGTCGTGGCGGACGTGGCCAACGAATCCCAGGTCGCCGCGATGTTCGACGCGACCGAAAAGGCGTTTGGAAGGATCGACATCGTGGTCGCCAACGCGGGCATCCAGAGCGACGCGCCGCTCGAGACGATGGAGCTTTCGCAATGGAACGCCGTGATCGCGGCGAACCTCACCGGGCAATTCCTGTGCGCCCGGGAGGCGGCGCGGCGCTTCCTCGCCCAGCCGGCCGGGCCCTCGCCCGCCCGCGGCAAGGTCATCTGCATGAGCTCCGTGCACGAGGTGATCCCTTGGGCGGGCCACGTGAACTACACGGCCTCCAAGGGCGGGGTGCACATGATGATGCGAAGCCTCGCCCAGGAGCTGGCGCCCAAGGGAATCCGGGTGAACGCGATCGCGCCCGGCGCCATCCGCACTCCGATCAACCGGTCCGCCTGGTCCACGCCCGAGGCCGCCGCGAAGCTCATGGAGCTGATTCCCTACGGGCGAATCGGCGAGCCCGAGGATATCGCCCGGGCGGCCGTGTGGCTCGCGAGCGACGAAAGCGACTACGTGACCGGCGCGACGCTTTTCGTGGACGGGGGAATGAGCCTCTATCCCGGGTTCGCCGGGAACGGCTGAAGCCCCCTGGGGCGCCGCGTAAAGTAGCGGGAACGCGGATGAACCGGGGTTCATCCAATGGGCAAAACCAGGACTTGTTCCCGCCATGACCCGTCCAGTTGCCGTCGAAACACCGCTTTCCGCCCTGCCCGATGCGGCGCTTGCGGCTCGCGTGGCTTCCGGGGACCGGGAGGCGATCCGTTTCCTGGTGAAGCGGCACAACCAGGTCCTCTTCCGCGCCGCGCGCGCGATCCTGCGCGAAGACGCGGAGGCCGAGGACGCCGTCCAGGAGGCTTACGTGAAGGCGATTCGAGGCATCGGGGGCTTCCGCAGCGATGCCAAGCTCTCGACATGGCTCGTGCGCATCGCGGTGAACGAGGCGCTGGGGCGCCTGCGCTCCCGCAAGCGCGCGGCCGAGGTGATCCCGCTCGCGGCCGATATCGACGCGGAGGGAGAGGTCCTGCAGGCGGTCGATGATCCCGCCTCCCGGCCCGAATCCCTGGCGCTGCGCGCCGAAGCCCGGCGCATCATGGAATCGCGCATCGATGCGCTGCCCGACTCGTTCCGCGCGGTCTTCGTGCTGCGGGCGGTCGAGGAGATGAGCGTCGAGGAGACCGCCGCCGTCCTGGGCATTCCCGAGGCCACCGTTCGCAGCCGCTTCTTCCGCGCTCGCAGCCAGCTTCGCGAGTCGCTTTCCCGCAGCCTCGACGTGGCGATGGGGGATGCCTTCCACTTCGCCGGCGATCGCTGCGACCGCATCACCGAGGCCGTACTGGCTCGACTCGAGTAGCACACCGGCCGGCGACACCGCCGAACGATAACCCCAAGGAGACCGGAAATGTCCTTCTTCGCGTACGCGAACGACCTCGTATTGCCCCAAAACCGCCGCATCTTCCTGCGCAACGCCGGCGTGGTCCTGTCCGGCGGCGCCGTGGCGATGCTCGCCGGCGCGCCCTCGCTCGCCCGTGCCGAATCCAAGCATGCCGAAGGCGACGTGCGAATCCTCAATACCGCCCTCGGCGCGGAGCTCGAAGCCATCGCCGCCTACCAGGTGGGCGCGGAGAGCGGCCTGCTGCAAAAGCCCGTGCTCGACCTCGCGGTCACCTTCCAGGGCCACCACAAGGAGCACGCCGAGGTGCTGAGGAAGACCATCGTGAAATTGGGCGGCAAGCCCGTCGAGGCGAAGGCGAAGTACACCTTCCCCGTGGAGACCCTGAAGACGCAGTCCGACGTTCTCAAGTTCGCCGCCTCGCTCGAGAAGGGCGCCGTGAGCGCGTACCTGGGCGCCGTGCCGGTCTTCGGCAACCGCGACCTCGCCAAGGCCGCCGCGAGCATCCTCGGCGACGAGGCGATGCACTGGGCGATCCTGCGCAGCGCCGTGGGCGAGGCGCCCGTCCCGGCCGCCTTCGTCTCGTGATGGAAAATGGGGTCAGACCCCTTTTTCACCTGAAAAG
>DATBEA010000145.1:0-13105 GCA_036276215.1 Usitatibacter sp. | reverse complement strand
GGACGTCTCCAAGGAGTTCCCGATCGTCCTGACCTCCGGTCGCCTCGTCGAATACGAAGGCGGCGGCGACGAGACGCGCTCCAACCCGTGGCTCGCCGAGCTGCAGCAGGAGAACTTCGTCGAGATCAATCCCCAGGATGCGGCCGACCGCGGCATCAAGTACTGGGACTACGTCTGGGTGAAGACGCCGACCGGCGCGCAGCTCAAGGTGAGGGCGCTGGTGACCGAGCGGGTGGGCAAGGGAACGAGCTTCGTTCCCTTCCACTTCGCGGGCTGGTGGCAGGGCAAGGACCTGCTCGACAAGTATCCCGAGGGCGCGGCCCCGATCGTGCGCGGGGATGCCGTCAACACGGGCACCACCTACGGCTACGACTCGGTCACGATGATGCAGGAAACCAAGACCACGCTCTGCAACGTAGAGCGCGCCTGAGGAGGAACACACCATGGCCCGAATGAAATTCATCTGCGACGCCGAGCGCTGCATCGAGTGCAACGGCTGCACCACCGCGTGCAAGAACGAGCACGAGATCCCGTGGGGCGTGAACCGAAGGCGCCTCGTGACGGTGAACGACGGCGTGCCCGGCGAGCGCTCCATCTCGGTGGCGTGCATGCACTGCTCGGATGCGCCCTGCATGGCGGTGTGCCCGGTCGATTGCTTCTACCGCACCGAGGACCAGATCGTCCTGCACGACAAGGACCTTTGCATCGGCTGCGGCTACTGCTTCTACGCGTGCCCGTTCGGCGCGCCGCAGTATCCCCAGGCGGGCGCCTTCGGCCTGCGCGGCAAGATGGACAAGTGCACGTTCTGCGCCGGCGGCCCCGAGGAGAACCACTCGGTCGAGGAGTTCCGCAAGTACGGCCGCAACCGCATCGCCGAGGGGAAGCTCCCCGCGTGCGCCGAGATGTGCTCCACCAAGGCGCTGCTTGCCGGCGACGCCGCCGTGATCACGACGATCTACAAGACGCGCGTCGTGACCCGCGGCAAGGGCGACCAGATCTGGGGCTGGGCCATGGCCTACGGCGGCAGCGACAACCTGAAGGACCTTCCGGGAGGCGGCGCATGAGAACCGCCATGCTGGCAGCCATCGGGCTCGCCCTCGGAGCCTGCCACGAGATTCCGCAGGACGCGCCCAAGCCCTACGCGGGCAAGGAAGACACCAAGGCGTACGCGGGCGACAACTTCAAGGGCGACAGGGCCGCTTTCGAGAAGGCCCTCACCGCGCGCGCGCAGGCCCAGAACGAGTACATCCGCATGCCGATCGACCATGACTCGCATTGACAGGAGAAGCTCCATGACACACGCCGCCGTGCGCACCCTCGGCGCGTTGATCCTTGGCGCCGCGCTTGCATTCCCGCTCGTGGTTGCCGCCCAGTCCCCCGCGCCGCCCACCACCGGGCCCACGCCGGGCACGAAGGTGAAGGAGGGCGCGCCCAAGATCGACGCGCCCGCGGTCGCCTCGCCGCCCGCGCCCGCCCAGGGCTCGACCGCCGTGCCGGGCTGGAACAACCCGCCGAAATCGTGGGAGAACTCGAGCGAGAAGCCGCAGTACGCCTCGATCCCGGGGCGCGAGACCAACCGGCTCATCCAGGCCTCCGGTCGCGAGTGGCGCGCCTTCCGCAACGGGCCGATCACGAAGTACGCCGGGTGGCTGATCGGCTTCACGTTCCTCGCCATCATCGCGTTCTATTTGATCAAGGGGCCGATGAAGCTGCACGGCCAGCCCACGGGCAGGCTCATCGAGCGCTTCGACGCGGTCGAGCGCACCTCGCACTGGGCCATGGCCATCAGCTTCGTGCTGCTCGCGTTATCCGGGGTCGTGATCCTGTGGGGCAAGTACATCGTCCTGCCGTGGTTCGGCTATACGGGCTTTTCCTGGCTCACGATCTTCGCCAAGAACCTCCACAACTTCCTGGGCCCGCTCTTCATCTTCTCGCTGGTGGTGCTGTTCCTGCTCTTCGTGAAGGACAACTTCCTCAACAGGGTGGACGTCGAATGGCTGAAGAAGGCGGGCGGCATGCTGGGAGGGCCCGAGATGCCGTCGGGTCGCTTCAACGGCGGCGAGAAGGTCTGGTTCTGGCTCTCGACGATGATCCTGGGCGTGCTGATCAGCGCGACCGGGCTGATCCTTGATTTTCCCAACTGGAACCAGGCCCGCGAAGTGATGCAGTACGCCAACGTGTTCCACGCGGTTGGCGCGGTCTTCTTCATCTGCGGCGCGATGGGCCATGCGTACCTCGGGACATTGGGCATGCCCGGCGCCTATGGCGCCATGCGCCACGGCTACGTGGACGAGGAATGGGCCAAGGAGCACCACGTGCTCTGGTACGAGGACGTGAAGGCCGGCAGGCGTCCGGAGAAGATCGTGCCCGCGGGCGCGCAACCGGCCATGGGAGACGACTAGCCGCGCCCGGCCGCCTCGAAACAGCCGTCCCGATGCCCGCACCTGTGCGGGCATTTTTTTTCTGCCCTTTGGTGCTATATCCCCCACGCAATGCAGGGTAATAGCATCCCCCATCCGAGCAGCATGCGGGCGTTGCGCCTGAATCGGGCGCGCGCCGGGGACCCGACATGAGACCCGAACGCTTCATCGCGGCGCTGGCGATCCTGGGTTGGACGGCGCTCCTTCCGGCGAGCGCGCGGGCCGAACCCGCCGTTCCCGTCTGCGCGGGCTGCCACCAGGAGGCCCACGCCTCCATCGAGAACACCCTCCACGGGGCGAAGAACGACGCCATGGGCAGCATGTGCCAGGCCTGCCACGGCGACGCGAGCGAGCACCTGAAGGATCCGGTGCAGAACAAGATGGTGAACAAATTCGCGCATGCCACGGCCTCCGAGAAGAGCGCCGTGTGCCTCACCTGCCATGGCGGCAACCGCCACCTGGCTTTCTGGGAGTCGGGCAAGCACGCCAAGAACGAGGTCGCCTGCTCCGATTGCCACAACATCCACGACAAGGCGAAATCGCTCACGGTGGCGCCGTTCACGACCTCGTCGCGGCCGATCGAGGCGGACACGTGCGGGCGCTGCCACAAGCAGGTGCGCAACGCGACGCTCAAGCCCTCCCACCACCCGATCCTCGAGGGCAAGGTGAAGTGCTCGGATTGCCACAACCCCCATGGCTCCGTGACCCCGGTGATGCTGCGCCAGGAGACCGTGAACCAGCAGTGCTACTCGTGCCACGCGGACAAGCGCGGCCCCTTCGTGTTCGGGCACCCGCCCGTCGACGAGAACTGCCTCACCTGCCACACGCCGCACGGGTCTTCCCACGAGAAGCTGCTGAACGACAAGGCGCCCAACCTGTGCCAGGACTGCCACGTGACCGGCAAGCATCCGACCAATTTCTACGGCTCGGGCCAGGCCTGGATCCTGCCCAACGGCGCGACGAACAGCGCCCCCAACACGCGCTTCATCGCGCGCGGCTGCCTGAACTGCCACAACTCGATCCATGGCTCCAACGCACCCAGCTCCCGTGGCCAGGCCCTGATCCGATGAAGGGGACGCCCATGAACCGCAAGGGGATCTGCATCCTGGTGGCAGGCGCCTTCGCGGGCCCCGCCGTGGCCGACGAGCCCGACCCGTTCCGGATGTCGGGGACGCTGAGCATCGGCGGGCTGCATACCGACACCTCGGACACGCCCGACGCCTCGAAGCTGAACGAGTACCGCGACCTTTCAAGCGGCCTGCTCACGACCCTCGACGTGAAGGGGCGCAACTCCCGCTACTGGCTCGATTTCTTCGGCGAGAACCTCGGCCGCGACGACCAGTACCTGGCGGCGCGCGGCGGCATGTACGACGTGTTCAAGTACCGCCTCTACTCCGATGCCCTGAAGCACAACTTCCTGTTCAACGGCGTCACTCCGTACAGCGGCGCCGGTACCGCCAACCAGACCGCGACCTTCCCGAGCCTGGACAAGAGCACCTGGAATTCGCTCGACATCGGCTACAAGCGGCGCGACGACGGCCTGATGTTCGAGTGGCAGAAATCCGACCCCTGGTACGCGCGCGTCGAGGCGAACCAGGTGAGGTGGTCCGGGAGCAAGCCCGGCAGCTCCTCGCAGGGCACGAGCCCCGGCAACGGCTTCGTCGAGCTCTCGCTGCCCGTCGACTACAAGACGCGCAACGCCTCCGTCGAGGCCGGGTACAACACGCGCCAGATGCACTTCGACGTTTCCTGGCTCACGAGCAAGTTCGAGAACGACAACGACTCGGTGGCCTGGACCAACGGCTACTTCGGCAACGGGACGGACCACACGTACCTCGCCGCCGACAACCGCTACCAGCGGTTCATGGCGAACGCGACTTTCCGCCACCTCCCCATGGGCACGACGATCGCCGCGCGCTTCACGAGCGACGAGCTGAAGAGCAGCGTCCCGCTGGCGACCTCGGTCCTCGACGGGACCGGCGGCCAGTTCACGGCCACGAACCCCAGCGCGTCGAGCTTCGACGGCAAGGTGCGCAACAATACCTTCACGCTCTCGGCCATGTCCTCGCCGGTCACGGCGCTCGATACGCACGTCTATTTCAACTACCGCAAGCGCGACGACGATTCCTCGGTCGTCTCGTTCACCGCGCCCGACGCGGTGGAGAGCCTGCCCTTCTCGTACCGGAAGAACAACGCCGGGTTCGACGCGTACTACCGGTTGAGCCGGGAGAACCGGTTGGGCGGCGGCTACGATTGGCTCGACACGACCCGCAGCGGCCGCGACGACTTCGACCAGACCACCGACCGGCGGCTCTTCCTCGAGTGGCGCAACACGTCGATCGACGATCTCGCCGCGCGCCTCAAGTACACCCGCCTGGAGCGCGATTCGAGCTTCCTGCACGGCAACGACGGGGTGAGCTCCAGCGACCCCGCGTTCCTGAACCGCTTCGTGTCGGCCTTCGACCTTTCCGGCGTGAACCAGGACCAATGGAAGCTCACCCTCGACTACACGGTGATGGAGCGCCTGGACCTGGGCTTCGAGGGGATCATCAAGACGAACCGGTACACGGAGAACACGCTCGGGCGCCTGAAGGACGACCGCCGCGAGGTGTACCTGAACGCGTCGTACTCCTTCCCGGCCGGGGCGCGCTTCACGGTCTTCGGCGATTCGGAGGAGATCAAGTACGACTCGCAGCACCGCATCATCGGCGACGGCAGCCTGTCCGGCGCCTACGACCCCAACAGCCCTCCCGTGGCCGCCAACTACAACTGGGGCGGCAACATCAAGGACCGCAACTGGGCGATCGGCGCGGCCTTCGATTGGCCGGCGACGGAAAAGCTCGTCATCAAGGCCTCCTACATCTACTACAAGACCGACGGCCTCGTGGACCTCTCGCTCGAGCAAGGGGTTCCCGCGTCGGTCACGCAGCCGGCGCCGATCCCGAACTGGGACGACTCGAAGCGCACGTCGTTCACCATCAAGGCCGTGTACAAATACACCAAGGCCTGGAGCTTCACGGGCGGCTACGCCTACGAGAAGTACGACTACAGCGACAGCCAGTACGACGGGTACCAGAACACGATCGCCGGATCGTCGAACCAGAACAGCTACCTGGACAGCGTGTACTCGCGGCCGCATTACCGCGCCAACATGATCTACGGCCTGGTGAACTACCACTTCTAGAGCGCGAAGGAGAACGGCATGGCCGACGGGATCATCAAGCGGACGTGGAAGCGGTTAAGGAGCCCCAGCGCGCGCTGGTCGGTCCTGGCGCTCCTCGTCTTCGGCGTCGTCGTCGGCTTCGTCGCCACGGCCGGGACGCAGGTGATGGTCGAGCTCACGGGCACCAACGCCTTCTGCGGGGGCGCCTGCCACTCCATGGAGTGGGTGGCCAAGGAGCATGCCGCGAGCATCCACAACGTGAACCACTCCGGCGTGAAGGCCGGCTGCCACGATTGCCACGTCCCGAAGCACTATCCCTACCTCCTCTGGTACAAGGCACGGGCCGGCACCAAGGACATCATCGGGGAGATGCGGGGCGTGATCTCGACGGAGGCGGAGTTCAAGAAGCAGCGCCTGCGCATGGCGCGCGAGGTCTGGGATGAGTACAAGGCAAACAACTCCCAGGCGTGCCGCAATTGCCACCAGTTCAGCCCCGAGATCGTCGCCAAGCAGAAGGAGTTCGTGCAGCCGATGCACGCCCAGGTGCTGGCGGGCACCGCCACCTGCATCGACTGCCACAAGGGCATCGCGCATACTGCGCCCGAGGAATGAGACGGCCGCGCCGCGGCCGCTAGCCAGGAGGAAACATGAGGAAAGCAACAATCGTCGTCGCAGGCGCCGTGCTGGCGCTCACCGCGTCAGGGCTCGCGCTCGCCTCCGAGGAGCTCGCGAAGAAGAACGGCTGCCTGGGCTGCCACGACGTGAACGCGAAGAAGGTCGGGCCGTCGTTCAAGTCGGTCGCCGCGAAGTACAAGGGAAAGCCCGACGCCGAGGCCGCGCTGGTGAAGGAGCTGGGCGAAGGCAAGAAGCATCCGCCCGTGAAGGCGAGCGAGGAAGACCGCGCGGCGCTCGTCAAATGGGTGCTGTCGCAGTAACGCCCGCCGGCTCCCAGGTTTCGTTGGCGTGACGTAGCAGCGAGGGGTCCCCGGCGCATCGTTCGATGAACGAGCGCACGGCCTCGCTGCGCCACGCTTCCCGATACGCGCGCCACGCCTGCTCGAGGGAATCGCGGCGCAGGTCCGCGGGCGCGAACGGCAGCGCGTTCAGCAGCTTCACCTTGCCGTTCGGGACGACCAAAAGCATCGCCTGGGGACTTTCCAGGCGCGTGCGCATCTCGGTGAGGATGTCCCACGGGTAGATCGAGAGTGCCGTTTCGCCGCCGGCGGCTGCCGCGCGCGCGCGCAGCGACTCCACGGCATCGCTCCACTGGCCGTCGGACGGCGCGATCCGGTCCCAGCTTTGGGCCGCGCGCCCGATGCGCATCAACGGGCCCGTGACGAAGGCCTCGCAGCCCAGGCGCACGGCGAGGTCGAAGGCCTCGCCCATCTCGGCCAGGTTCATTCGCGTGGGCACGAAGACCAGCTGCGGGCGGCGGCCCCGCGCGACCAGCCTCTCGATGGCCGCCACGGCGGCCTCGAAGCTCGAGCCGGGGCGCACGCGCTCGTGCGTGGCCGCGGTCGCGCCGTCCACCGAGATCTGGATGCATTGGGCCGGGAGCGCCGCGAGCCGGACGGCGGCCGCATCGTCGATGTGCGAGCCGTCGGTCTCGATCTTGAGGGAAATTCCCGCGCGGGCGAGCACCTCGAGGACGTCCCAGACGTGTGGCACGCCCAGCGGCTCGCCGCCTCCAAAGGCTACATACGGGATTGCGGCGGTGGCGATGGCGCGCGCGAGGTCGAGCGCTTCCGCGCGGGTGAGCTCGTCACGCCATGCCTTGTCGGGACCGGATTCCTCGCAGCACGCGGCGCAGCGGGCCCGGCAGCGGTTGGTGAGCTGCCAGGCGACGAACAGGGGCGCGCGGTAGTCCTCGACCGAGCGCCCGGGCACGGCGCCCTGGCTCAGGTGAAGCGGATGTACGGCTGCGCCATCACCTCTTCGGAAACGTCCTCCATCTTCGGAGTCTCCCAGGCCGGCTTCTCGGTGGAAGCGGGGCTGCGGGTGACGCTCTCCTGGGTTGCTTCGGGCTTCTGGATCGCTTGCTTGGTCATGGCTCCGCTCCGTGGGTTCAGGGATTGACGGTCAACAATCGCCACGCATTCGCTTGCCCGTGGCGCGATTCATCTGAAATCGATTCGCGCACGGCCAAGGCCATTGTAGCCTCGTGCCATGCGCCGCGATAGGCCTTCCAGGCCGCCTCCAGCGTGACGCGGCGAAGGTCCGCGCACACATGGGGCAGCGCCGCCGCGACCTTGACCCAGCCGTTGGGCAGCACCAGGAGCGTCGCGGGCGGTTGGGACACGCTGCGGCGCAGCGAATCGCCCACGGAGAACGGCTCGTGGCAGAGCTCCATTCCCGTCCTGGAGGCCTCGCGGGCGAGGAGCTCGCGGAACTCCCGGTACATCTCGGGCGTGGGCTCGAGGCGGCCCCAGTGGCGCGCCGCCGTTCCGATGTGCATGAGCTTCCCGGTGTTGAACCGGAACGCGCCCAGTGAGCGCGCGCGCTCGATGACGGCGCCCGCCTCGTGGATGTTGATCCGGCTGGGCGCGAAGGTGATCTCCAGCGGCAGCCCCGCGGAGCGCGCCGCGCGGCAGGCCTCGTGGGCCTTCGCAAGGCTGCCGCCGGGACGCTGGCGCGCATAGACCTCCTGCGAGTCCGCGTCGAGGCTCACCTGGATGGAGCGGATCGGCAGTCTCGCGAGGCGCCGGGCGATGCCCTCGTCGAAGCGCTGTCCATTGGTCTCGATCTTGAGGCTCACGCCGCCTTCGCCCAGGATTTCCGCGACGCTGAAGAAGTGGGGCGACACGAGCGGCTCGCCGCCGCACAGCATCACGTAGGGCACCTGCCACGCCACGACCTGGGATGCGAGCCGCGTCGCCTCGTCGCTCGACAGCTCGTCGCGCAAGGCCTTTCCCGGCGCCGACTCGGTGCAGCAATGCAGGCAGGCGAGGTCGCAGTCGCGCGTGAGCTGCCAGGTGACGAGCAGCGGCGCGCGCAGGCTGTCGATGCGGTGCGCCGCCATCAATGCCAGCCCTGCGCGAAGATCGCCGCCGTGAAGGCTCCCGCGGCGATGAGGTAGGCGATCACCATGTAGCGCATCGCGGGCAGGAAATGCCGTGGCGTGGAGAAATTCCCGAAGGCGCAGCGCGCGCTGGCGGCCACGAAGGGCGCCGCGAGGAACGCGCCGAGCGAAGCGATCGGGAACGCGCCCGCCGCGACGCCCGCGAGCACGGCGGCGAGCCCCGCGCAGGCGAGGCCGAGATAGAGCCACACCGCCTTCTCGCGCCCGAGCCGCACCACGAGGTTTCGCTTGCCCACCAGCCGGTCCTGGTGGAAATCGGGGATCGCGTTCACGACCGCGAGCGCCATGATGAAGCACGCGGGAACGATCGAGGCGGCGAGCGCCGCCCACGACAGCGAGCGCGTGTGCAGGTAGAGGCTTCCCAGGACCATCCATGGCCCGTAGGAGAGCGCGATCACGAGCTCGCCCAGGCCGCGATACGACCAGCGCACCGGCGGCGCCTCGTAGAAGATGGCCGCCGCGCCTCCCGCGAGCGCGAAAGCCAGGACCGGCCAGCCGACGCGCGCCGCGAGGTACACGCCCACCGCCAGCGCCGCGGCAAAAGCGGCGGTCCCGATCCAGAAAACCGCCTGCGCGATGGGAGGAATGTCCTCGGGATTGAACACGCGGTCCGTTCCCATGCGCGCGTCGAAGTATTCGTTGAAGGCTTCCACGCCGATCACGCTGAGGATCACGCCGCCCAGCCCGCTCCAGAAGAGGGGCGGATCGAAGGCGCCCGCCATGGCTTGCGCCCAGGCGGCGCCGAGCAGGTAAGGCACGAGCCCCGCATAGAGGAAGAACCGGTAGCGGACGAGGCCGAAGACACGGACCAGGGGCAGCGCCGCGGCGTTCACACGTGCACCCACTCGTGCAGGGCGCGCGTGCGCCCGGGATCGACGGCGAGCTCGTCCACGAAGCGCGCCACGCGCGGATCGTGCCAGGCGCGGCGGAAGTTGCCCCACACGCTGCGCAGCGACTCGGTGCGCAGGTCGCCGCAGACGAAGGGCAGCGCGTTGATGAGCTTCACCAGCCCGTTGGGCAGGATGATGAGCAGCGCCGCCGGGTGCTCCAGCCGGTAGCGCAGCTCCTCGAGGAGCCCGGCCTCGTGGTAGCTCACGACCATGCGGCCGCGGTATTCGTCGCGCTTGGCGGCGAGCGTGCGGAAGAACTGCTCGTACTGCCCGTCGGCGACCTCGAGGTGGCGCCATGCCTTGACCGCATTGCCCGTGAACATGGTGCGGCCCGAGTAGAAGCTGAAGGCGCCGAGCTCGAAGGCGAGGTCGACGATCCGCCCGGCCTCGTGGATGTTGAAGCTCGCCGGCGAGAAGTTGATTTCAACGGGCACGTCCGCCGCCCGGAGATTGCGGATTCCCTCGAGGGTCTTGTCGAACTCGCCGCGAACGCGCATGCGCCCGAACGTGGCGCTCGTGGCGCCGTCGAGGCTCACCTGCACGGCCTTCACGCCGAGCGCCTTGAGCCGCGCGCAACGCTCGGGCGTGAGGTAATGCCCGTTGGTCTCGATCTTCAGCTGCGCGCCGCGCGAGGTCACGCGCTCGACCATCTCGAAGAAATGGGGATGCAGCATCGGCTCGCCGCCGGAGAACGAGAGGTACGGCACCTCGTTCTCCATCAGCTCGTCGACCACGCGCAGCGCCCCTGCGCGGTCGAGCTCGTCGGGGAATGCCTTCCCCGGCCCGCTCTCCTCGATGCAATGCAGGCAGGCGAGATTGCACTCGTTGGTGATCTGCCACGCCACGTAGAGCGGTGCGGCGAGCGCCTCGGATGCGGCCGCGGCGCTCAATCCTCGACCAGGCCCTTGTCGCGCAGGTCGGCGAGGAAGGCGTGCACCTCGCGCTCGACCGTGCCTTCGTCGGCCTGGTATCGCTGGGCGAGGGAAGGACCGATCTCGCCGCTCGATCGCCCGGCGGCGATCTCGCCCACGATCGCGGCCGCCGTCGGCGTGAGCGTGTACACCTTCTCGGAGCGCGTCTCGAACAGGACGCCGCCGAACTTCTCCTCGCGAAACTTGACGTGACGTGCCAGCCGCATGGGTAGTGTCCTCCGCGAAGGGACATTCTAGGCCCGGGATCCCGACGCTTCCATTGCCCTTTGGTGCGGGGGTAATATTGGCCTCCCGCGCAGGAGACAACCATGAAGCGAACCGCGATTGCCGCAATGACCCTCGTCCTCGCCCTGGCACCCGTGGCGTGGGCCAAGATCCCACCCGCGCCGCCGCCCACCGATGCGCAGAAGGCCGCGGCCGACGCCAAGAAGGAAAAGGACAAGGCCGCCGCCGAGAAGGCCAAGGCGGACCAGACCGCGTCCGAGGACAAGGCCGTGAAGAACTTCCAGGACAACATGAGGAAGAAGGGCAAGCCCGTGCCCAAGCCCATTCCGGTGGCGGCGAGCTCCACGCCTGCCGGGGGCGCGAAGCCCACGCCCGAGGCCAACACCAAGAAGGCCGACGACAAGGCCAAGGCCGACGCGAAGAAATAATCGAGCCCTCCACAGGGGCGAGGAGGTGGTCATGAGGACGATTTTCCTGGCCTGCGCGGCGTTCGCGCTCGCCGGATGCTCTTCCATGCACATGTCCAGGCAGGCGGGCGCGGTCGCAAGCCTCGAGCCCACGACGGGAAACAGCGTGCGCGGCTCGGTCACCTTCACCCAGGACGGCGACGAGGTGCGGGTGCGCGCCACCGTCTCGGGCCTGCCACCCGGGAGCGAGCACGGCTTCCACATCCACGACAAGGGCGATTGCAGCTCGGGCGACGGCATGAGCGCCGGCGGGCACTTCAACCCCGGCGGCAAGCCCCACGGGCCGCAGTCGGGAGAGCACCACGCGGGCGACATGCCGAGCCTCACCGCGGATGCCTACGGCAACGCCACCGCTTCCTTCGAGCTGAAGGGCGTGAGCGTGGGCGGCGGCGGCGCGACGGATGTCGTGGGCCACGGGCTCATCGTCCACAAGGATCCCGACGACTTCAAGACGCAGCCCACGGGAAACGCCGGCGCGCGCGTGGCGTGCGCCGTGATCCGCGCCTCGTAGTCACCACGTGTAGCGCACCGTGTAGCGCACGACGGCCTCGCCGTTGGGCGCGACGCGCACGGGGAAGCGGATCGTGCGGGAGTCCTCCTTTGCATAGTCCTGCGATTTGCGCGTGATCGACCAGTTGCTCCAGCGATAGAGGCTCTCGCGCACGTCCACCGACACCGCCTGGTCCGCCTTGCGGTTGCGCACCTTCACTTCGATCTCCTCCTCGATCCACTTGGCGTTGGTGTCGATGTGGAAATCGAGCTGGCGGCGCTCGCCCACCACGTCGAAGGCGCTGCCGAGCTTCACCTGCACGGTTTCCTCGCGCGCGGTGTGGCCGATCGCATCCTCGCCCACGAATTCCAGGCTGCGGTCCGCGGGATCGAGCTGGGCCACGCGGATGCGCCCCGCGGGCAGCGGCATGCCGAGATGGTTCGCCGAAGCGTTCTTCACTCGCAGGTACACGTCCACCTTGCGGTTGGCTTGCATCCCCGGGTCGCGGTCCGTGACCAGGCCGCCGTAATAAGGCCGCGAGCCCTGGCCGTAGTAGACGAGGGCCTTCTCGCACGCGACGTGGGTCGCCGCGGGGAAGAGCTCGATCTGCTTGGTGGAATTCTGGGCGAGCGACGTGGTGCGGCCCAGCGTGTACATGTGGTACTCGAAGAAGGCCTTCTCCGCGAAACCCTTGGCGCGCTCCGCGGGCGGCGCGGAGGCCGGATAGATCTTGTCCTCCGCGTATTGCGCGCGCTGCACGCGCTGCACGTCGCCCGCCACGAGCTTCAATCGCGCATCCTCGAACGACGCGCCCGACTGGTTCACAAGCGTGACCCACGCCGCCACGTCCACGAAGCAAGACCCGGGGGTGGGCTCGGAATACGTGAGGTTGTAGTCGGTCCACCAGGTCATGCCGCCCGTCTGGTAGGTGAAGCGCGCCTTTTGCGGACCCGCGGAGGCGCTCTCCACGTCCCACGCGAGCGTGGGCTTGGCGATGAGGCCACCGGGAAGGCCCGGCAGGCGCACGCCCGAGTTGTTGGGCACGATGCGCACGCTGCCATCGGGCTGCTTGAGGATGAGGGCGCCCTGGGTGCCCACCAGCGTTCCGGAGACGATGTCGACGCCTTGGCCGCGGGGCTGCTCCACCGTGATGTCGCGCCCCAGGTAGCGCGACAGGAGCTTGGCGGTGCTGGTGAGGTCGAACTCGAAGCTTTGCTCGACCACGCGCGTGTGCGCCGGGTCGGCGAGGGAGGCGAAGCTCACGGTGGTGGGATCGATCAGCGCGGGCACGTCGTCGATGCGCAGCAGGTTGCGCCCGGCCTTGAGGTTGAAGGTGCGGTCCTCGCGCACCAGCGCGTAGCCGGGGACCACGGAGCCTTCGCCGCCCGAGGCGAAGGCTCGCGCGTCGAGCGTGCCGGGGCTCGCGCTCGAATAGACGG
>DATBEA010000144.1:0-4830 GCA_036276215.1 Usitatibacter sp. | reverse complement strand
CGTCCCGCCCAGCGCGTACGGCACCAATGCGAGTCCCGCGGTCGAGAGGTCGAGCCCGCGGTTGAAGTGCAGGTGGGTCGGAATGAACGCGAGCGCCCCGAAGACGAGCATCCCTTCCACGAACACGGTCGCCACCACGATGCGTGCCCATGGGTGCGCGAGGATGCCCACGGCGTCGCGCGCGAAGTGCGACGCCTTCTCGAGTCGTGGCACCGGGTCGGTGCGCGAGGCGAGGCCGATCAGCAGCGCGCAAACGGCGAGCCACGCGGCGAGCAGGCCGAAGGGCCAGCGCCATTGCACGTGTTCGGCCGCGAATCCGCCGATGGCCGTGCCCGAGGCGAGCCCCAGGATCTGCCCCAGGAGGAAGCGCGCGAGGATCGGCTGGCGCCCCTCGTACGGCACCACGTCGCCGATCCATGCCATCGAGAGCGGAATGATGCTTCCGCAGAAGGCGCCGGCGAAGATGCGCGCGGTGAGCAGGCCCTCGAAACCCGGCGCGAGCAGGCATGCGGCCGAAGCGAGCGCAGCAGCCGCTGTCGAATACGAGATCACGCGCAGCTTCCCGAAGCGATCGCCCAGCGGGCCGAACAGCACCTGCATCAGGCCGTACGCGACCGCGAAGCCCGTCACCACGGCGGATGCGTGGCCGATACCCACATGGAAATCAGAGGCGAGGCGCGGCAGCAGCGCGTCCGTCACCCGCATCGAAGCCGCGCTCGCGAACGCGGCGAGGGAGAGAAGGAAGATGGAGTAACTCAACGCAACCCAAAGGAGATCGAAACCATGAAACGAATGCTGCTTCCGCTCATTGCCGCCCTGGGCATTTCCGCGTTGCCCGCGATGGCCAACGAATACATCGTGAGGGACGTCACCGTCCAGCCGCCGGCCCCGATGGCCGAGGAAGCCGGAGTGCCCCGCGAAGGCTACATCTGGGCGCCCGGCTACTACGACTACGCCCAGAACAAGCACAACTGGCACAAGGGACACTACGTTCGCGAGCGCAAAGGATACACGTACGTCGCCCCGCGCTGGGAGAACCAGAACGGCCACTGGAGCCTGTACTCGGAGAACTGGGTGAAGGACGACAACGCGAAGGACAAGCGCTCGCAGGACGGCCGCCACGTCGCGGGCTGAAGCGCCCTACCGAGCCCTCAGGCGCACTTGCGGGGCCGCACCGCTTCGAGGTTGGCGGGCGGCTCCGTGGGTGAATACGCCGGATTGAGCCACACGAGAAGCGCGGCGTGGCCGCCCGAGTCCGCGTCCTCGGGAAGGTAATTTCGAATGACGCCGCAGTACTGGAAGCCTTCCGAGAGCGGCATCTGCAAAGCCGTGTCCGTCGAGCTTCCCCAGATCACGCGCTGCACGTAAGCCTCGGGCGTCGGCTCGTCCGGCGCTTCGCGATAACCGGGCAGGCGTGCCGCCGCGACGATGCGGCGCAGGTTGAGCTTTCGCGCGAGGCGCCGCTGCGCGCGATGCAGCGTGCGCGCGATGGCAATGCTCCCGGCGAGCAGCTCCGCGCAGAAGAGGGTCCTCGCGGCCGCATCGTGGGTCGTGAATGAGCCCTCGCCGGTGACCGACCGCCACGACGGGCCCTCGGCATGGTCGTTCCAGGCCACGATGAGCGAGCTCACCGTTCCCACGATGCGGCCCGCGCACACCGCCACCATCTGTCCCTCGGGGAAAGCTTGCCGCTGGCTTTCGAGCTGCTTCAACGACGTGCCCGGAATGAAGGGCGAGGCTTCGCGCTGCAGGGCGCGAATCGCCGCGTAATCCTCGAGGCGTGACGGGCGCACGCGCGCGTTGGCATTGACGGGCACGGCGCGCCAGGCCTGCATCTGCGCAAGCCGCGGCGCGCGGCGCGTGAGCGCGCGCGGGAAGGCTTCGATGATCGATCCCACCCGCGTCCTCAGCCGGTCTTGCGGTAGGCCGTGTCCCCGCAATGCGGGCAGGAAGGAAGCACCGTCGAGCGCTGCGTGATGATGGTCCAGCCGCAGCTCACGCAGGTGAGCGTGCCCGCGGTCGTGATGTCGCCGGTGCGGAAGGTGAGCGCCGGGTTCTCGCGATGCAGCAGGTCGCGGCGCACGTAGTCCCTCAGTTTCGTGCCGCTCTCGGCCGTGAACTCGCCCGCGGCCACCAGTCCGTCGAAGGCCGTTTCGAGCGCCGACTCGAATGCCTCGACGCTGCGCTCGCTCGCCTGCGAAAACAATTCCTGGAACGACGTGGCCATCCGGTCGAACATGTCCTCGAGGCGATGGCGCTCCGCACCCGAGAGCCGGCCGCTGCGATCGTATCCGCTGTCCTTCACGCGATTGCGCGGCCCGGTGCGCTTGCGGCCCAGGTGGGTGCGGATGGCACCCCGGGTTCGGTTGCGCTGCGTCTGCCCGTTGTCGCCCGCGGGCGGTGTGGAGTGATCCCTCATGGCAACGACTCCTCTGAATTCGATGACAGGATTCGTCGCCGCGGGTCTTGTAGGACGCGCCCGGTGTAGGACACGGGGGCGGGAAAACGCGCGGCTCGCATGGTGCGACCGCGCGCTTACAAATTGAGTTCCTCCCCGCCTACTTTCCTTCGTAACTGCACGCTTGGCCCTGCGAATCGCGGCCCACCGTGACGCGCGCGAGTCCCGGAAGGCGTGGGGCAAGCTCGCGCCACACGAAGAGGCACAGGTTCTCGAGGCTGGGGCGCGAGAGTCCGTCGATCTCGTTCAGCATCCGGTGGTCGAGCCGCTCGCGCACGCCTTCGCATGCCCGCCGCACTTCGCCCAGGTCGGCAACGAATCCCGTTGCGGGATCGGGCGTGCCCTCGATCGCGATTTCCACCTGGAAGGAATGGCCGTGCACGCCGCTGTATGCGTGGCCATCGGGAAAATTTTCGAAGCGATGGGCGGCGTCGAACGCGAACCGGTAAGAAACTTCCATGAGGCTAGCGGATGCCCACGATCTTGTGCGATTGCAGGGACAGCCGCCAGCGCGGATGCGCGAGGCAGTAGTCGATCGCCCCGCGCGTGTTCTCGTCGCGTGCCGGGCCGTCCATGGGCTGCAGGAAGAAATGACCGAACTCGAGGCCCTCGAAGCGCTCGGGCCGCGCCTGCGGCTGCGGAAAGACGAGCTTCAGCTCGTCGCCCGCGCGGATCGCGAGCTGCGCGCCGGCCTTGGGACTCACGCAGACCCAGTCGAGCCCCGGGGGCGCCTCGACGGTTCCGTTGGTCTCCACGGCGACCCGGAAGCCCTCGGCATGCAGCGCGTCCACTGCAGCCTGGTCGAGCTGCAGCAGCGGCTCGCCGCCCGTGCACACGACGAAACGGTGGCGTTCCCCGTTGGCGGGCCAGCGCGCCGCGATGGCGCGGGCCAGGGCCTGCGCCGTCTCGAACTTGCCGCCGCCATCGCCGTCGGTGCCGACGAAATCGGTATCGCAGAAGTCGCACACGGCGCCGGCGCGGTCGAGCTCGCGCCCCGACCACAGGTTGCATCCGGCGAAGCGGCAGAAAACCGCCGGCGTGCCGGCGTTGGCGCCCTCGCCCTGCAGCGTGTAGAAGATTTCCTTCACCGAGTACATCAATCGACCTGCATCTTCGCCTTCTTCGCGATCTTTCCCAGCCGGTCGCGCTCGGCGGTGAGGAACGCGACGTAGCCCGCCATCGTGAGCGGCGCCGGCTCGATGCCCTGGGGTGCCAGCTTGTCGTGGAACTCCGAGCTTTTCACGACCGCGAGGAGCTCGGCGTTCATGCGCTCGATGATGGGATCGGGCGTGCCCCTGGGCGCGTAGAGGCCCGCCCAGTGCCCGATGTTCACGACCGGGTAGCCCTGCTCCTTCGCCGTGGGCAGCGTGTTGTACGCGGTGATGCGGGTCTCGTAGGTGTCGGCGATCGCCCTCAGCTTCCCGGCCTTGATCTGCGGAATCACCACGATGCTCGCCTCGGAGGTGGCGTGCACGTTGCCCGCGATCACCGCGGACACGCTCTCGCTGCCGCTCTTGAAGGGAACGAGCGTGAGGTTGGCGACCCCGGCGTCCTTGAGCATTTCCGCGACGAAATGCGGCGTGCTCGCCATCCCCGCGGTCGCCCAGTTCACGCCCTTGGAGCCCTGTTGCTTCGCCCAGGCGATGAACTCCTTCAGGTTGCTCGCGGGCACGCTCGGGTTCACCACGATCACCGACGGTGCCACCGCGATCATGCCGACCGGGACGATGTCGCTGTCCTGGTAGGGCATGTCCTTCCTGATCATGCTGTTCGTGATCGTGCCGGCCGACGCGATGAGGAAGGTGTAGCCGTCGGGCTTGCTCCTTGCCACGAATTCGGAACCGACGACGGTTCCCGCGCCGGGCTTGTTCTCGATGAGGATCGGCTGCTTGAGGCGCCGGGAGACCCCGTCGGCCGCGGCTCGCGCGATGAGGTCGTTGGCTCCGCCTGGCGCGAACGGCACGACCCACCGGATCGGGTGTTCGGGCCACTCGGCGCGAGCGGCGAAGGCGATGAGGGCAAGCGCGGATAGGGCGGCGATGCGGATGATGGGTTTCATGCCCCGATTATCGTACAAAGGGGTTGACGCTCGGAATGCTGCATGGCAGCATGCAGCCATCAACGAGTGGCACGAGGTATTCCCGGAATCATGATGACTTATTTCATTCACCAACCGAACGCGCCCTGGGCGCGCGCCGGATCCTGCTCGCAGGATTCCAAGCGCGTCGTACTGGGCATGCGCTCAGTCTCCGGGAGAGCCAGGGAATAGCCAGCGATCGTCGATCCTGAATTCCAGCGAAGCCCGGAGACGAAACCTCCGGGCTTCGTGCTTTTGCAACCGCGAAAACATGGGATGACGGCGATGAATGCTG
>DATBEA010000143.1:0-3427 GCA_036276215.1 Usitatibacter sp. | reverse complement strand
GGTCTCGGTGAGCAGCTGCTCGAGCGCCTGGGTCACCATGGGGCCGCGCCAGACCATGGGCGTGTCCTGCTCGATGAGGAAGCCCACGCTCATCGCCTGCACGCCGTGGCCCTCCATGGGCTCCATGCTCTTGCCGTCCTTCGAGGTGGGCCGGCCGGTGATGCCCAGCATGAGCGGCTGGGACGGCCCGTAGATGTCGGCGTCGAGCATGCCGACGGTGGCGCCCTCGGCGGCGAGCGCCAGCGCCAGGTTCACCGCCGTGGTGCTCTTGCCCACGCCGCCCTTGCCGGAAGCCACCGCGATGATGTTCTTGATCCCGGGGACGAGCTTCACGCCGCGCTGCGCCGAGTGGGAGACGATCTTCCAGGAGACGTTCACGCTCGCGTGGGCCACGCCGGCCAGCTTCGCGAGCCGCTCGGCCACCTGCGCGCGCACCTTCTCCACGACGCCGCGCGCGGGATAGCCCAGCACGATGTCGAGCGAGACGCGGTCGCCCTCGACCTTCACGTTCTTCGCGCTCTTCTGCTCGACGTAGCTGCGCCCGGTGACCGGGTCGATGAGCTCGGAGAGCGCCTCGAGGACGTCCTTTTCGGTGGCTGCCATGCGGGTGGGTGCGATTCGCGGAAGTGAACCTTGAATTTTAAAGCAATTTGTTATCATCGCGGAGCCTCTTCACTGGCCTTTCATGCCCCGCAAGCTTTTCGTCACCACGGCGCTGCCCTACGCCAACGCGCCCTTCCACATCGGCCACATCATGGAGTACGTCCAGGCCGATATCTGGGTGCGCTTCCAGCGCCTGCAAGGGCACAAGGTGAACTTCGTGTGCGCCGACGACACCCATGGCGCGCCGATCATGCTGCGCGCCGAGAGCGAGGGCATCACGCCCGAGGAGCTGGTGGCCCGGGTGGGCGAGACGCACAAGCGCGACTACCAGCGCTTCGGCATCAGCTTCGACAATTTCCACACGACGCATTCCGAGGAGAACCGGGAGCTTTCGTCGTCGATCTTCCTCGCCCTGAAGAAGGCGGGATTCATCGAGACCAAGACCATCGAGCAGTTCTTCGACCCGGTGAAGGGCATGTTCCTCCCGGACCGCTACATCAAGGGCGAGTGCCCGAAGTGCGGCACGAAGGACCAGTACGGCGACTCGTGCGAGAACTGCGGCGCGGTCTACGCACCCACCGACCTGAAGAATCCCTACTCGGCGCTCACCGGCGCCAAGCCGGTGCTCAAGAAGTCCGAGCACTTCTTCTTCAAGCTCTCGGATCCGCGCTGCGTGGAGTACCTGCGCTCGTGGACCCAGGACGGCAAGCTCCAGCCCGAGGTCTCCAACAAGGTCCTCGAATGGCTCGACGGCGGCCTCAACGACTGGGACATCACCCGCGATGCCCCCTACTTCGGCATCGAGATCCCCGGCGCCAAGGGCAAGTACTTCTACGTCTGGCTGGATGCCCCCATCGGCTACCTCGCGTCCCTCAAGAACTACCTGGAGAAGAAGGGACAGGATTTCGACAAGTACCTCGCCGACCCGAAGGTCGAGCAGATGCACTTCATCGGCAAGGACATCATCTATTTCCACACGCTCTTCTGGCCCGCGATGCTGCATTTCTCGGGGCGCAAGGTGCCGGACAACGTCTACGTGCACGGCTTCCTGCAGCTCTCCGGCGAGAAGATGTCCAAGTCTCGCGGCATTTCCGTGAGCCCGCAGCGCTACATCGACCTGGGCCTGAACCCGGAGTGGGTGCGCTACTACTTCGCCGCGAAGCTGAACGCGCGCGTCGAGGACCTCGACTTCAACCCCGACGACTTCCTCGCCCGGGTGAACTCCGACCTCGTGGGCAAGTACGTGAATATCGCGAGCCGCGCCGCGGGCTTCATCGGCAAGCGCTTCGGCGGGGCCCTGTCGGAAGAGCCGCTCTCGGCCGGGCGCGAGCTCAAGCACAAGATGCGCGGCAACCTCGCCGCTCCCGCCCCCGACGACGACCAGGCGCCGGCCATCCTCTTCGAGCTGCGCAGCTTCGCCGACGTGATCGCCGCGGATTACGATGCGCGCGAGTTCGGCAAGGCGATCCGCCAGGTGATGTTCCTCGCCGACCGCGTGAACCAGTACGTGGACGAGCAGAAGCCGTGGGAGATCGCCAAGGAAGCGGGCCAGGACGCGGCGCTGCAGTGGTTCTGCACGCTCTACCTCGAGCTCTTCCGGATCCTCACGCTCTACCTGAAGCCCGTGCTCCCGAAGATGGCCGAGGACGTCGAGGCGTTCCTGTCGCTATCCAAGCCGCTCACGTGGGAGGACGTCGGCAACCCGCTCAAGTCCGGGCACAAGGTGCAGCCGTACCGGCACCTCGTCTCGCGGATCGATCCCAAGCAGATCGAGGAGCTCCTCGAGCCGGCGAGCGAGGCCAAGCCCGCGGCCATCCCCGCCAAGGCGGCGGCCGCCGACGCGCCGGAATTCAAGCTCGAGCCCATCGAGCCTCCCCGGCCCCCGGTGATCGTGCCGGTCGGCGAGACCATCTCCATCGACGACTTCGCCAAGATCGACCTTCGCATCGCGCGCATCGTCGACGCGGAGCTCGTCGCCGACGCGGACAAGCTGCTCAAGCTCACGCTCGACATCGGCATGGAGACGCGCACCGTGTTCGCGGGCATCCGCTCGGTGTACACGCCCAAGGAGCTCGTCGGGCGCCTCACGGTGATGGTCGCCAACCTCGCGCCGCGCAAGATGCGCTTCGGCGAATCCCAGGGGATGGTGCTGGCGGCCGGGGACGGCAGCTCGATCTACCTGCTCGCGCCCGATTCCGGCGCCATGCCCGGA
The DNA here is from genome assembly GCA_036276215.1 of Usitatibacter sp. Classification (GTDB taxonomy): domain Bacteria; phylum Pseudomonadota; class Gammaproteobacteria; order Burkholderiales; family Usitatibacteraceae; genus Usitatibacter. The sequence continues at coordinate 612 of DATBEA010000143.1, read as the reverse complement.
ATGCGCATTAAGTAGATTGCGCGACCATGCGGCACTTCGAGCGCAATGGGTGGGAGCGAGCGAGACGGTGCTTCGAGGAACGAACGGGCCGGGTCGACCCTTGTCCCGGCTTCTATGAGGCTCCCCAGGCCGTCAAATAAAAAAGCCCGCCGGTGGGAAGCCGGCGGGCCAGTCGCAAGTGCGCCTTGCGGGTAACCTCTAGTTGTACGTGAGGTCCTTCACTTGTTCGTGGTTGAGCTCGACGGTCACCGTGGGAGCGGCCGCGACGGTTCCGGTCGCGCGCGTCTTCGCTGTCTCGCGCTGCGCATCCTGCGTGCGCGGCATCGACATCACGCTCGCCACGATCAGCACCGCCAGGAACGCCGTCACGAGCTGCTGCTTTCTCGTCATGATCATTCGCTCTTCTCCCCGTTGGACCATGACGGCATCTTGTGCGCCGGGCGCGCGCTTGCCTGTGAACACCTTCACAATCCCGGTCCCGGCGCAAATACACTTGTAGGCGGACATGACCTCCCGATCCCCCCAGCGTCCCCCGCCCTACGCCCTCGATCGCGAAACGCTTGAAAGGGAAGTCGAAATCGACGTCTTTCGCTCGAGTGGTCCCGGCGGCCA
>DATBEA010000142.1:0-1940 GCA_036276215.1 Usitatibacter sp. | reverse complement strand
TGCGCCCGCCCACGCCCGCCACCTCGGTGCGAACCACCGCGGTATCGCGCCCGTGATGCCACACCGTCGATTCCGCGCTGAGCCGGCCGCCCTCCCCCGGGCTCACGAACCAGGCGGAGATCGCGGAGAGCTTCCATGTGGCCGGGAGCGCCGCGGCCGCGGTGCTCGCACCGAGCCCCACCAGGATTCCACCCTGCACGTGGCCCACGCGGTTGCCTACGTGGATGCCGGTCGCCATGGTGGCGCTCGCTCCCTTGTCGGAGCGCCGCGCCTTGTGCCCGAGGAAGTGGCCGATGAACGGGTGCGCGGCCGTCGCACGTTCGAGTGCCTCGTCGGCGCGCGCGAGGATCGCGCGCTCGTGCGCTTCCAGCGAGGACTCGTCGAGCGCGGGAGGCTCCCCGGGGGATTCGCGCACCACAGGATGCATCTTCGTGCCCGGCGGGGGTTCCAGCGGCATGAAGGCGCCCGTGCCGAAGCAGCCCACGAGCCCGGCGCTCGAGATCGAAAACCGCGCGAGGCCCTGCTTCGCCGCCGCGTGCTCCGTGAAGCCCTGCGAGCGGCCCTCGGCCTCGAGCCGGCCGCGCAACGCCTCGCCGGTGAACTGGAGGTTCATCGAGACCGTGGCGAGCCGCGTGGCGTCGGTGCCCAGCGCGGCGCGAATGCTGGAGGCGAGCGCGATGTCGGCGAGCATCGCCACGGCGGCCACGTTCACGCTGCCGTCGGCATCGTCCACGTGCGCTCCGGGTTCGAGCGAGAGGCGCGCGGCGCCGGCCTCGATGCGCTCGAAGGCCACGCCGAAGAAGTGGCCCGCGAAGTGGAAGCCGGGTGTGCGGCTGGCGGAGATCGCCCGAAGGATCCTCGCGCGGATTTGCCCCGTCATGGCGAGGCATTGTCACATACGGCCGTGGGCTTCGATGCTAGCCTTGCGCGAATTCCCGAAAGGCCCCCATGAAACTGCCCTTGCTCCTTGCAACGCTCGCGCTCGTTTCCTCGGGCGCCGTCCGCGCCGAAGAGCGTGCGCTCCACAAGGAGGTGCTCGTCAAGGCGCCCGTCGCGGATGTCTGGAACGCGTGGACCACGAGCGAGGGCATCAAGACCTTCTTCGCGCCCGACGCGAAAGTCGATGCGCGTCCCGACGGCCCGTTCGAGATCTACATCAACCCTTACGCCGAGCCCGGGATGAAGGGCGCCGACGGCATGCGCTTCCTCGCGGTCCAGCCGCAGAAGATGCTGAGTTACACCTGGAACGCCCCGCCGTCGCTGCCCGAGGCGCGGCGCCAGCGCACCGTGGTCATCGTGCGGTTCGAGCCGGCCGCCGATAACCAGACCCGCGTGAGCCTCACGCACCTCGGTTGGGGCGATGGAGGCGAGTGGGACAAGGCGTACGCGTACTTCGACCACGCCTGGGGCAACGTGCTGGGAAACCTCCAGAAACGCTTCGCCGAAGGGCCCATCGACTGGTCCGAATGGCTCGCCCGGCTGAAGGCCATGGAGGCGGCGAAAAAGTAGGGGTCGTGTATACTTCGCGACGCAGTGATCAGGAATCGGTAAGCAGTAACTCCAGTACCCGCCGCGATTTTTCCGGCGCTTCACTTCAGTTTCCGCCTTGCTTTTCCTTTTGACGCTGACCCCAGCCCCGTGGGTTTTACGGGGATTTACCTTAAAAGGAAATGCAATGAGCACCGGTACCGTGAAGTGGTTCAACGACTCCAAGGGCTTCGGCTTCATCAAACCCGATGGCGGCGGGGAGGACCTCTTCGCCCATTTCTCCGAGATCCAGGGCAGCGGCTTCAAGACCCTCAAAGAAGGCCAGAAGGTCGAATTCGAAGTGAAGCGCGGCCCCAAGGGCCTGCAGGCAGCGAACATCAAGCCTCTCTAAGACGCTCCTTCGTCACGAACGGCCCGCTCCGGCGGGCCTTTTCATTTGATAGTTTCTTGGA
>DATBEA010000141.1:0-11577 GCA_036276215.1 Usitatibacter sp. | reverse complement strand
TCACGGGCTATCCCAACATCTCGATCTTCCACGACTTCAAGTACCACCCGAAGCAGGTGATCACGGGGGGCTTCGACTGGATCTACGAGCACCTCGGGCAATTCTTCTGGACCGTGGAGATCTGGGCGCCGGTCAAGGAATCGGGCGTGGAGAAATACCACTTCATCGAGTGGTACCGCGAGCACCCGCCCGAGGACGACCTGAAGCTGCTCGCATGGAGCGACAAGGAGCTCGAAGGGCAGGGCTACATCGACTGGTATGCGTTCGACCACCCGCAGCTCGGGCGGGTCGAACTGGGCGGCTGGAACAAGCTGCAGGTCTTCCGCAACCCGCCGAAGAAGTACATCGAGCGCGAGGTGAAGCGCTTCCCCGGATGGCTCACGTGGCAGGCCATGACGCTTCCGCGCCTGGAGCTCTTCAAGGCGGAGGCGACGCCGCTGGGCGGCGGCACGTGGCGCGTGCGCCTTGCCGTGTCGAATGCGGGCTACCTTCCGTCGTACGTGACCAAGCGCGCGCTCGAGCGCAAGATCACGCGCGGCGTGGTCTACGAGATCGAGCTGCCCGCGGGCGCCGAGCTCGTCTCGGGCAAGCACCGGGTGGAGGGCGGCCAGCTCGAAGGGCGCGCCAACCGGCCCTCGCTCCAGGCGTTCCTGCCCAACCTCGACTTGACCGGCGACCGGGGGCAGTGCGAATGGACTATCCGCGCGAAGGCCGGAGCCGAGGTTACGGTTGTCGCGCGGCACGATAGAGCCGGAAAAGTGAGGGTCAAGCTTCCGCTCGCGTGAAGCGCGCGCCTTGGAAAGTGCTACGCTGGACCCATCTCCTCACAGAGGAGGTGCAAGCCATGCAAGCCGTACGTCCCGCCGCCGTGGCGGGGACTTTTTATCCGGGGGATGCGCCGGCGCTTTCCGCCGCGCTCGCCTCGTATCTCGCCGAAGCGCCCGGGCCGCGCGCCCGCCCGCCGAAGGCCATCATCGCCCCCCACGCGGGGTACATCTATTCGGGCCCGATCGCGGGGTCGATCTACGCGCGCCTGGCGCCCCTTCGCGGCCGCGTGCGGCGGGTGATCCTGGCGGGACCGGCGCATCGCGTGTACGTCGCGGGCGTCGCCGTGCCCTCCGTCGCCGCCTTCGCTTCTCCTCTGGGCGATGTCGCGCTCGATCGCGCCGCGATCGACTCGCTGCGGGCCTTGCCGTTCGTCGAGGCGAACGACCGCGCGCACGCCTTCGAGCATTCGCTGGAGGTGCACATCCCGTTCCTGCAATCCGTGCTGGGATCGTTCTTGCTGGTGCCGCTCGTGGTGGGCGACGCTTCTCCCACGGAGATGGCGCAGCTCCTCGAGACGCTCTGGGGCGGCGAGGAGACGCTCATCGTCGTGAGCTCGGACCTGTCCCACTACCTGCCGTACCGCGATGCGCAGGCGCGCGACAAGGCGACCGCCCAGGCGATCCTCTCCCTCGATGCCACGCTCGAGCCCGAGGAGGCGTGCGGCGCGGCGCCGATCAACGGGTTGCTGCGCGCGGCACGCGCGAAGGGCCTCGCCTGCGAGATCGTGGACGTGCGCAACTCCGGCGATACCGCCGGCGATCGCGACCGGGTCGTGGGCTATGGCAGCTTCGCCTTCACCGAGCGCGTCGATGGCTGACGGCGGCGATCGCGGCCCCATCCTCCTCGCCATCGCGCGCGACGCCATCGCGAGCTCGCAGGGCTCGCCGCGGGTGTGGGGCGAGCCGTGGCTTGCCGAGCTCGCGGCGACGTTCGTGACGCTGCGCGACGAGATGGGCGAGCTGCGCGGCTGCATCGGCACGATCGATCCGCACCGCTCGCTGGGCGACGACGTGTGGCACAACGCCATCGCGGCCGCTTACCGCGACCCGCGGTTTCCGCCGCTCGATGCGCGCGAGATCGGCTCGACCTCGGTCGAGGTCTCGGTGCTCACGCCGCGGGTGCCGTTCGCGGTCGGGAGCGAGGCGGAGGCGGTCGATCGCCTCGCGCCGGGCGCCGATGGCCTCGTGCTCGAATACCTCCAGCACCGCGCGACGTTCCTTCCGCAGGTCTGGGAGAACATCTCCGATCCGCTCGATTTCCTGTGCGAGCTGCGCCGCAAGGCGGGGCTGCCGGCGCGCTTCTGGCATCCCGACGTGAAGCTCTCGCGCTACGGCGTGGAGAAGCACCGGTGAGCGCCGCCGCCTCCGAACGGCAATCACCGATCGAGGCGCTGGAGGGGCCGCTGCACCCGGGGCGCTGGTGGCACCGGCTGGACGATGGCCGCGTGCAATGCGATCTTTGCCCGAGGTTCTGCAAGCTGCACGAGGGGCAACGCGGCGCGTGTTTCGTGCGTGCGCGCTCCGGCGACGCGATGGTGCTCACGACCTACGGGCGCTCGTCGGGCTTCTGCGTCGATCCCATCGAGAAGAAGCCGCTCAACCATTTCCTGCCGGGGAGCGCCGTGCTTTCGTTCGGCACGGCGGGATGCAACCTCGCCTGCAAGTTTTGCCAAAACTGGGACATCTCCAAGTCGCGCGACATGGACCGCTTGATGGACCAGGCCTCGCCCGAAGCGATCGCCGCGGCGGCGGAGCAGTCCGGATGCCGCAGCGTGGCGTTCACCTACAACGACCCCGTGATTTTCGCCGAGTACGCGATGGACGCGGCCGATGCCTGCCGCGAGCGCGGCATCAGGACGGTCGCCGTCACGGCGGGCTACATCTCGCCCGAGCCGCGCCGCGAGTTCTACGCGAAGATGGACGCGGCCAACGTGGACCTGAAGGGCTTCACCGACGACTTCTACGTGAAGCTCACCGGCGCGCGCCTCATGCCGGTGCTCGATACGCTCGCCTACATCCAGCACGAGACCGAGTGCTGGCAGGAGATCACGACGCTGCTGATCCCGGGCAAGAACGATTCGGATGCGGAGCTGAAGGCCATGAGCCAATGGATCTTCCGCGAGCTGGGTCCCGACGTGCCGCTGCACTTCACGGCGTTCCACCCGGACTTCAAGATGACGGACATTGCGGCGACGCCCCCCGCGACGGTCATGAAGGCACGGCGCATCGCGATGGACGAGGGCTTGCGCTACGTGTACACGGGCAACGTCCACGATCGCGAGGGCGGAACGACCTTCTGCCCCACGTGCGCCGAGCCGCTGATCGTGCGCGATTGGCACCGCATCGAGGAATACCGGCTCACCGGCGACGGCAACTGCCCCAAGTGCGCGACGGCCATACCGGGCCGGTTCGAGGCTTTCGACAGGAAGACCCAATTCGGGCGAAAACGGATTCCGGTTCGGATCGGTCCCTAGCGGAATTGAACGACCATGAGTGCAGACGATCTCGTTCAACTCCGACACCTCGGCAGCAGCCTGGGATTCGAGGTCGTCGATGAGCTGGCCGATATGCACGCGCGGCTCGACGCATTCAAGGATCGGCCGGAAGCCCGCGGAGTGTCAGCGCTCCTGCCGGTGATGGATACCCTCGTGCAAGCCGGCATGAAGGATCGCAATGACATCTACGGCTGGTCGCTGCGGGGCCGGATCGACGGGGTCCTCGTGAACGTTCGGCCGGGTGGCGCCGCATCCTATGGCGGCGGAGCCGGCCATCGGGAAACGCACTTCGAGGCTGTCTTCGAACCCTCGTTGCAGCTCGGCCTGAAGATGACGCATCAAGGCGTCGTGGCGCGTCTGGCACGCAAGCTGACCGGCGGGCACGGCCTGCAGACGGGGCGTGTGGATTTCGATCGCGCCATTCACGTCAAGGCCGGCAACCCGCAGCTCGCGGCAGCGCGTCTCGCCGATCCGGCGGTCCAGCAGGCCATGATCGGCGCCTTCGCGACGTACCCGTATCCGGTGGTCACGGATCGAATGGCGAGGGTCGACCACTACGGCCTGGAGCTGGAGGAAACCCTGGTCCGGCGTGAGCTGGACCGCGTCGCGAGCGTGGTGCGCGCCCTCGGCGGGATGGGCTGAAGGGGCATTCCATCACCCGGGAGTAGACTGCCGTTTCCCGCCCACGGAGAACGACAATGACGAAGACCCTCGCGCTGGCGCTGATCGCAATGGCGCTCGCAGCCACTCCGGCGTTCGCGGCCGATTCGAAGGAAAAGAAGGAAGCACAGAAGGTCGCGCCCGTTACGAACAAGGCGTCCGACAAAGGGTCGCAGGGCGGCATCATTCTCCAGGACAAGGCGACCACCGCATCGAAGAACAAGGCCGCCGACAAGGGCGCCCAAGGCGGGATCATCCTGCAGAACGGCCAGAAGGGCTCGGACAAGGGCGCGAAGGGCGGCATCATCCTGCAGAACGGCCAGAAGGGCTCCGACAAGGGCGCGCAGGGCGGCATCATCCTGCAGAACAACACCGGCAAGTCCAACATGAAGACGCCGGCGGGGAAGAGCGCGACGCCGGGCGGTTAAGCGCGGCCGGGGCTGCGCTTTCGCGCTAGCGGCTCCACTCCGGGTGCTCCTCGTGCAGCTCCCGGTGCTGCTCGATCAGCACCTGGTAGAACGAGAGCCTCGCCGCGCTGATCTCGCCGCGCTGGGTGGCGGAGATCACCTCGCAGCCGGGCTCGCCCAGGTGCCCACAGTCGTTGAACTTGCAGCGCCCCAGGTACGGCCGGAACTCGCGCATGGCCTCGCCGATCTGGTCCTCGGTCAGGTGGAAGAGGCCGAAGGACTGGAAGCCCGGCGTGTCGATGATCGCCGTGTCCTTGTCGAGGCGGTAGAAGCGCGAGAAGGTTGTCGTCTGCGCGCCCGAACCCAGGGAGGCGGTGAGCTCGCCCACGCGCGCCACGTCGGAGAGCACCAGCGCGTTCACGGTCCTGGACTTGCCCATGCCGCTTTGCCCGACGAGGAGGGTGAGCTTCGATTCCAGCAGCGGCCGCAGCGGCTGCGCGGTGTCGAACTTGGCCGACATGCTGATGATCGTGTAGCCGATCTTCTCGTAGGGCGCGAGCGACTTGAGCGACTCGGCGTGCTCGGCAAGGTCGGACTTGTTGAGGGCGACCACCACGGGCAGGCGCGCCGCCTCGCAGGCGACGAGCGAAAGGTTCAAGAACGCCTCGCTGAACGGCGGCTTGGGCGCGAGGAGGATCACGACCTGGTCCACGTTGGCGGCAAGCGTCTTTTCGCGCCATTGGTCCGAGCGATAGAGGAGGTTGCGGCGCGTGCCGACTCGCTCGATGGAGCCCTGGGCCGAGCCCGTGAGGCGGATCTCCACGAAGTCGCCGCACGTCGCGTCCTGTTTCTTGCCCTTGCGCGTGCAGGCGATCTGGCGGCGGTCGGAGAGCTCGACCAGGAACTCGCGGCCGAAGTCGGCCACCACGCGTCCCTCGGCGACGACCTGCTGCTCGCGCTCGCGACGGGTCGTCACTTCCTCAGATCTCGAACAACGCGTCGAGCTTCGCTGCGCAGATGAAGTCGTTCTCCGAGAGGCCGTCGATCGCGTGCGTCACGTACGACACGCGGCACTCGCCCCATTTCACGACCATGTCGGGATGGTGGTCCTCGCGGTGCGAGACCCACGCGGCCGCGTTCACGAAGGCCATCGTCTCGTAGTAGTTCGCGAACTTGAAGGTCTTGGCGATCGCCTTGCCGTCGAGGGCCCAGCCCGCGAGGCCCTTCAGCATCGGGCGGACCTGCTCGGGCGTGAGGGGCGCCACGCCGCCCTCGCAGGGCTTGCACTTCTTGCGCGCCAGCTCGTTCATGGGATGTCGTCTTTAAAGGGTCGACGCCGCCTCGCGGCCGCGCCGCAGGTGGTCGATGCGCAGCGCCGCCGGGGGATGCGAATCATACACCAGCGAATGCAGCGGATCGGGCGTGAGCGTGGAGGCGTTGTCGCGATAGAGCTTGGCGAGCGCGCTCGCGAGGTCCTCGGCGCGGGCGTGCGCCGCGGCGAATGCGTCGGCCTCGAATTCCTGGTGGCGCGCGAGCAGGCTCGCGAGGGGCTGGAACGGGAAGGTGAAGACGGGGACGATGAGGGCGAAGCCCGCGAGTGCCGCGCCGATGTGCGGCTCCGACAGGCCGAGCGCCTGGTAGAAGGCCGGGTCGCCATAGAGCCATCCCAGGATCGCGAGGAGCAGCAGCGCGAGGGCGAAGCGAACGCCCAGGAGCCGCGGGATGTGGCCGCGCGCGAAATGCCCCAGCTCGTGGGCGAGCACCGCCTCGATCTCGGAGGGCGTGAGCCGCTCGATCAGCGTGTCGAAGAAGACGATGCGCTTGTTGTGGCCGAAGCCCGTGAAATAGGCGTTGCCGTGGCTCGAGCGGCGCGATCCGTCCATCACGAAGAGGCCCTCCGCGTGGAAGCCGCAGCGCTCGATGAGGCTTTCGATGCGCCGGCGAAGGTCGCCTTCCTCGAGCGGCGTGAAGCGGTTGAAGAGCGGGGCGATCCAGCGCGGGAACGCCATGACGAGCGCCATGGTGAACGCGATCCACGCGAGCCACGCGTAGAGCCACCAGAGGGGGCCCGCTTCGCGGACCAGCCAGAAGATCGCCAGCAGGAGCGGCGTGCCGAACGCCGTGAAGAGCAGGGCGCCCTTCGCGAGGTCGCGCAGGAAAAGCCCCACCGTGGTGCGGTTGAAGCCGTAATGGCCCTCGATCACGAAGGTGCGCCACAGGTCGAAGGGCAGCGACAGCACGAAGCTCACGAGCATCGTGCCGAAGACCGTGCCCAGGTCGCGCAGGTGGCCATCGCCCAGGAGCGAGTGCGACGCGCGGTCGATCGCCGCCACGCCGCCGCCCAGCGTGAGCGCGAGGAGCGCCATGCCGTCGATCGCCACGGTCTCGATCAACGCGGCGCGCTGCTTGTCGAGCGTGTAGTCGGCCGCCTTGTGGTGCGCCTCGAGCGGGATCACCGACGCGAAGTCGGCGGGGACCTCGTCGCGATGGCGGGCCACGTGGCGCATCTGGCGCACGCCCAGCCACAGCCGCCAGGCGACGGAAGCCGCCACGAAAGTGGTGAAGACGACGGCGAATGCGTGGACGGTCATGGCGATGAGGTCGGGCGCGATTGGTCAAGGGAGGGCCGGCATGACACAATCGCGAGGTGCCGCAGGACAAGACCCCCCTGGTTTGGATAGACATGGAGATGTCGGGCCTCGTTCCCGAGCGAGACCGCATCCTCGAGGTGGCCATGGTGGTCACGGACTCGGAGCTCAACACGATCGCCGAGGCCCCGGTCTTCGTGGTGCACCAGGCCGACGAGGTCCTGGACGCCATGGACTCCTGGAACAGGTCCACCCATGGCAAGTCGGGACTGGTCGACAAGGTCCGCGCCTCGGCCCTCACCGAAGCCGAGATGGAACGCCAGCTGGTCGAGTTCCTGAAGCCCCTCGTGCCCGAGCGCACCGCGCCGCTTTGCGGCAACACCGTCCACCAGGATCGCCGCTTCATGGCGCGCTACCTTCCGGCGTTCGACGCGTACCTGCACTACCGCATCGTGGACGTCTCGACCTTGAAGGAGCTCGCCAAGCGCTGGTATCCCGAGGTGCTCGCGGGCGTGGCGAAGGAAGGCCGCCACGAGGCCCTTGCCGACGTGCACGAGTCCATCGAGGAGCTTCGCCACTACCGCCGGACCTTCCTTCGCGCCCCCGAGGGCGCCTAGGCCGTTCACCCTCCCGAAGCCCAGCCGCGGGAGCGTTCCACCGCGCGGCGCCACTCGCGCATGCGGGCGGCGGCCTCTTCCCGCGCGATCGCGGGCGTGAACGTCCGGTCGCGAGCCCACAGGGCGGCGATCTCGGCCTCGTCCTTCCAGAAGCCCACGGCGAGCCCGGCGAGGTAGGCCGCGCCCAGCGCCGTCGTCTCGGTCACCTTGGGCCGTACCACGGGAACGCCCAGGAGGTCGGCCTGGATCTGCATCAGCAGGTCGCTCGCCGTCGCTCCACCGTCGACGCGCAGCTCCGTGAGCGCGATGGCGCTGTCGGCGGCCATCGCCTCGATCAGCTCCGCGCTCTGGAACGCGATCGCCTCGAGCGTGGCGCGGGCGAGGTGCGCGCGGGAAGTGCCTCGCGTGATCCCGATCACCAGGCCGCGTGCGTTGCTGTCCCAGTAGGGCGCGCCCAGGCCGGCGAGCGCGGGCACGAAATGCACCCCGCCCGCGTCGGGCACGCTGGCCGCGAGGCCGTCGATTTCGGGCGCCGAAGCGATGATTCCCAGCCCGTCGCGAAGCCACTGGATCGCCGCACCCGCGATGAACACGCTTCCCTCCAGCGCATAAGAGGTATGCGCATTGCGCCGCCAGGCCACCGTCGTGAGGAGCTTCGCGCCCGAGAGGGCCGGTTTGCCCCCCGTATTCATGAGCAGGAAGCAGCCGGTGCCGTAGGTGTTCTTGGCCATTCCGGGGGCGTAGCACGCCTGGCCGAAAAGGGCGGCCTGCTGGTCGCCCGCGATGCCCGCGATGGGGAGCCCGCGAGGCAGGCCCTCGCACGCGGTCTTCGCGATCTCCCCGCTCGAATCGACCACTTCGGGAAGGACCGCGCGGGGAATGTCGAGGATGCCGAGGAGCTCGTCGTCCCAGCGGCCCGCGCGGATGTCGAACAGCAGGGTTCGCGAGGCATTGCTCGCGTCTGTGGCATGGCAGGCGCCGCCCGAGAGCTGCCATGCCAGCCACGTATCCACGGTGCCGAAGGCGAGCTCGCCGCGTTTCGCACGCTCGCGGGCTCCCGGGACGTTGTCGAGGAGCCAGGCGAGCTTGGTTCCCGAGAAGTAGGCGTCGAGCAAAAGGCCCGTCTTGCGCGCGAATGTCGCCTCGTGACCCTCCTGTCGAAGAGCGTCACAACGAGACGCGGTGCGTCGGTCCTGCCACACGATCGCGTTGGCCACGGGACGGCCCGTCGCACGTTCCCAGAGCACCGTAGTCTCACGCTGGTTCGTGATTCCGATCGCCCCGATGTCTGCCGGGGATAGACCCGATTGCGAGAGCGCGCGGGCCGCCACGTCGCGCTGGCTGGCCCATATCTCGAGCGGGTCGTGCTCCACCCAGCCCGGATGTGGGAAGATTTGGCGGAATTCTTGCTGGGCTTGCGTGACGATGCGCCCGTCGCGGCCGAAAACGATCGCCCGGGAGCTGGTGGTACCTTGGTCGAGGGCGAGGATGGCCTTCATGGTCTGGCCGACGCAGGCTGGCCTGGGTTTTGGCGGCGATCTTACGTTAAAATTCGCCCTGACAGACCGGGATCTCAGGAGGGTCTCGTGGGACTGCTAGACGACCTCAAGAAACAGGCCGACGCACTCAAGGCCCAGGACACCGACAAAACCGAGAGCCTGCGCGCGACCGCGGTGGCGGTCGACCACGCCCTGCGCCGGTCGTTCCTGTACCTGAACGACCTGGGCAAGCAGCTGAACGTCGTGCAGATGCCGAGCCCGTTCGCCTTCGACCTGCCCACGGTGGGCAAGATCGACGGCCTCGTCATCAAGGACTTCTTCTGCGACTTCCGCTCGAAGCACTTCATCGACAAGGACTACTACGGCGAGGTCCAGGTGGCCTACCGCTGCTGGTCCGACAAGGTCCTCACCATCAAGAAGGGCCCGGACGACATGGAGAAGTTCCGGGACATCCTCTGGCAGTCCAACATCGAGCACAAGAGCGAGCAGTTCAGGAACGAGCGCAAGGTGATCACGCACGAGGTCTTCAGGGTCATGTGCGATTTCCGCGTGCAGGCCAAGATCGAGGGCGACCACGAGACGGGCCGGATGAAGATCGTCACCAAGAACGTGGGCGGCTTCTCCGTGGACCTCTACAACCTCATGGCGACCGAGATGAAGGACCAGGCCGTGGAGGAGTTCGCCAAGCACTTCATCGGCCGCCCGAACGTGTGGCCGGACATCGTGAAGCGCTCGGTCCTCAACCAGCGCAGCGCGGCGCCGATCGCGCCCAAGCCCAAGGTCGAGCCCAAGTACGTGGTGAACGACGCTCCCGCGCATCCCGCGCCCGAAGAGAAGAAGAGCCTCTTCGGCTCGATCAAGAACATCATCAAGAAAGACTAGGGCGGGTGTCCGCCCCGAAAGGGCGCATGCAACGCCTCCACGTCCTCGTCGGCACGCGCAAGGGACTCTTCGTCCTGCTCGCCGACCGCAAGCGCGCCAAGTGGTCCATCGAGGGCCCGCATTTCCTCGGCCAGGCGGTGAACCATGCGGTGCTCGATCCGCGCGATGGCCGCACGATCGTGGCCGCCGTGAAGGCCGGGCATCTCGGCCACACCGTCTATCGCTCGCCCGACCGGGGCGCCACGTGGGAGGAATCTTCTTCGCCGCCCGCGTTCGAGAAGGCGGACCACGGCGAGAGCGTGAGCCATGTCTTCTGGCTCACGCCGGGGCCTGCCTCCGAAAAAGACCGCTGGTACGCGGGCACCTCGCCGGCGGGTCTTTTCGCTTCGGACGACGCCGGCCGCACGTGGCAGGGAATAGACGGGTTCAACAAGCATCCGGACCGCCGCAAGTGGATCGGGCCCCCCGGCGATGCGCCGCCCGACGGCAACACGCTGCATTCGCTCAACGTCGATCCGTTCGACGCGAACCACCTCTACATCGGCCTTTCCGCGGGCGGCGTGTTCGAGACGCGCGACCGCGGCGCCACGTGGACGCCGTTGAACCGCGGCGTCGCGGCCGAGTTCCTGCCCGATCCGGATGCGACCTACGGCCACGATCCCCACTGCCTGCGCGTGCACCCGAAGGTGCGCGACGTGGTCTACCACCAGAACCATTGCGGCATCTACCGGCTCGAGCGCCGGGCGAACCGCTGGACGCGCATCGGCGACAACATGCCGCGCGAGGTGGGCGACATCGGTTTCCCGCTGGTGCTGCATCCGCGCGACGCGAAGACCGCGTGGGTTTTCCCGATGGATGGCGGAACGGTATGGCCCCGCATGCCCGTGGGCGGCAAGCCCGCCGCCTACGTGACGCGCGACGCGGGCGAGAGCTGGCAGCGCCAGGATCGCGGCCTTCCGCCCGCGCACGGCTGGTTCACGGTGAAGCGCCAGGCGATGGCGTGCGATTCGCTCGATCCCCTCGGCCTTTATTTCGGCACCACCGGCGGGGAGGTCTGGTCCAGCTTCGACGAGGGCGAGACGTGGCAATGCCTTTGCCTGCACCTGCCCGAAATCTATTCGATCGAGGCCGCGGCCGCGTGAAGGTGGTGCTGCCCAGCCCGCTCGCGAGCTACACGGCGAACCGGCGCGAGGTCCAGGCCGATGGCGCCACGCTGGCGCTCCTCCTCGCCGACCTCGACAGCCGTTATCCGGGCTTGCGCTTCCGCGTGGTCGACGAGCAGGACGCGATCCGGCCCCATATCCGCATCTTCGTGAACCGCAGCCTCGCGCCGACGCTCGACACCCCGCTCGCGACCGGCGACGAGGTGCTCGTCGTCGCCGCGCTGTCAGGTGGCTGATGTACCATTGCGCGACAACAAGGAGGAGGAATCCATGATCCGCAGTGGACTCATCGCCGCGCTCGCCGCGGTCGCACTCGCCTCGGGCGCCGCGCGCGCGCAAACCGAGATCACGTGGTGGCATTCCATGGGCGGCGCGCTCGGCGAGAAGGTGAACGACCTCGCCAACAAGTTCAACGCGAGCCAGAAGGATTACAAGGTCG
>DATBEA010000140.1:0-2392 GCA_036276215.1 Usitatibacter sp. | reverse complement strand
AGGACAGCATCGCCATCGAGCTCGCCAACGCGCCGTTGAAGGATCCCGCCGGCGGCGTGGGACCGAAGGAGCTTCCACGCCTCACGTGCGTGGGCGTGAAGCCCGACGGCACCCCGCAACGAAGCGACATCGCGGCCAACTGGGAGATCGACGATTTCGGCGACGTGCTCACGCGCGGGCTCTCTCCCGGGATGCTGCGCCGCTGCGCGTCCATCGCGATCGACCAGGAAGTGGCGCTGCCGCCCGGATGGCCGCGCGAGAGCCAGCGAATCGCCCTCGAGCTAGCGCCCTACGCGCCCGAGCTCGACGAGATCTTCGCGCAATGCGGCGAGGAGCCCGTGTATGCCGCCGCCGCGCCACCGGCTCCCGCGGCGGCGAAGCCCGCTTCGAAACTCTCCGCGGCGGCGAAGCCCTCCCCGGCGCCGAAGGGCCACGCGCCCTCAATCTCGCAGAATGCAGATTGGCGCCGCGCGCGCACCATCTCGAAGGGAAACACCAACATCCGGTCGTCCGGGGGGCTCGAAGGCCAGGTCGTCACGCAGCTGCCGCCCGGAATGCCGATGCTGGTCCAGCCCGCCAACGGCGACTGGTGGCAAGTCAGGCCACGCTCAGGCGAGGCCTACCACGGCTTCATTCGCCGCGATCGCTTCGTGTTCGACTGAACGATCAGCGGCTGCGCCGGGCCCGGCGCGAGTTGGCTACGGCCCGGCGGTGGAAGGGCGCAACCCCGCTCGTCCAGAAGGCAGCCCACTGCTGCAGGGAGGGAGCACGGGACGCAGCGCCCATCCGCATCCACTTCGTCGACATGGCTTGCCATGCTTCGAGGGATGCGAGGTATTTCTCGCTTCCCATTTGCATGATCTGGGATGGAGTGTTCGCGCGGCTCGCCCGGTGGGGGATGACATGCGCGGAGGCCGCGAGCATCTCCGCGGATTTCCACGCGAGGAGGCCCCAGCCAAGGAAGGGGTCGGGAAACGAGACTCTCGGAGTGCGTGCCATGCTGGATTCTGCCTCGACATCGAGCCCGCGCACCGTCCGTCCATGCGGATACCGCTGTAGTCGAAGCCCTACGGCACCAAGGTGTCATATCGGGGCGATGCCCGAACCGCTTAACTGTGCGGGCCGCGATCATGGTCGAAGACGCCTACCTGAGCGAGCTGTCACGATTCCCGCTGATCATCCTCGCGGCCTCGGCCGTCGGGCTGTGGATCGCGGCGCTCTTCGGCGCGGGCGTGCTTCGCCGCCGGCGCCCCTTCGACGAGGGGATGCGTGACAACTTCAACACCATCCTCGCCGCGACGCTCACGCTGCTCGCCCTCATCATCGGGTTCAGCTTCTCGATGGCGATCAACCGCTACGACCAGCGCAAGGACTTCGAGGAAGGGGAAGCCAACGCGATCGGCACCGAATACGTGCGCGCCGCGCTCCTTCCCGTCGAGGATGCCGCCAAGGTGAGAGGTCTGTTGATCCGCTACCTGGATGCGCGAATCGCCTACTACACCGCCGAGAACCGCGAGGAGCTGCACAGGGCGATCCTGGACGCCGCGCGACTGCAGAAAGAGCTATGGGCCTCGGTGGCCGTCCCCGCGACGGCGCAGCCCACGCCGATCATGGCCCTCGTCGCGGAGGGGATGAACGACGTCCTCAATCGGCAGGGCTCTGTGCAGGCGGCCTGGTGGAACCGCATCCCCGCGGCCGCCTGGGGGTTGATGCTCGCCATCGCCATGGTCTGCAACATGCTGATGGGCTACGGCCTGCGAGGTCCGGCGCACGCCAAGTTGCTGCTCGTATTGCCGGTCACCGCCGGGATCGCCTTCATGCTGATCGCGGACATCGATGCGCCGCGCCACGGCCTCATACGCGTCGCGCCCCGGAACCTGGTGAGCCTCGCGCAAGCCCTGCGGCAGTAGAGAGGAAATTGGTGGAGTGGAAGGGGATCGAACCCTCGACCTTCGCATTGCGAACGCGACGCTCTCCCAGCTGAGCTACCACCCCGTGGAGAGGGGTAATTATAACCTACAGGCCATACGGCCGGCCGCTGACAGACCCCTTTGGGAGCCTCTCCTAGCATGGCGTTGCGGAGCCTCAGGCGCCCGCTTGCTTGCGACAACCACAACAAGGAGAGCCCGATGGTGCGCGCCAACCGCCCCATGGCCGTGATGGCCGCGGTGGCCGTTGTCTTCCTGCTGCACGAGGCGGCCGAGTTCTTCGTTCCCCTCTTCATCTCGCTGCTGATCACGTATGCGCTCGCGCGCCCGGTGACATGGCTCGAGAAACTGGTGCGCTGGCGCTCCGTCGCGGCCGCGATCACGGTGCTCGCCATCGCGTCGCTCATCGGCGTCGCGGCATGGGGCTGGAGCGACGATGCGCAAAACCTTTACCAGGAGCTGCC
>DATBEA010000139.1:0-3431 GCA_036276215.1 Usitatibacter sp. | reverse complement strand
TCGCCTCCTGCCAGGACGCGGCGTCCACCGCGGACTCATGCGCGGGCCGCACGGCGAGGGCCCCCGCGGCGAACTGGATCTCGGCCATGGCGAGCCACGCGCGCCGTGCCGCTTGCCAAAGGTAGGGCGTCATGGGGTAGTCGAGCACGGGCGAGCCGTCGGACCTGAGGCTCACGGCGCCTCCGGGAGCCTCGGGATGGAAGCCGTCGCGGAGGAGGGCGATCGCCACGTGCACGTTGCCGAAGCGTGTCATCCAGCGCGCATGCTCCTCGCCGAAGCCGGGGAGCGCCGTGCCCACCAGCACCGGATGCACCGGGGCGGCCTCGATCTTGAACCCCGCGGGGCCATCGAGCGGCGAGTGCAGGAAATGGTCGCTGTAGACCGATTGCGGAGCGCCGTAGAAGCCTTCCACGGGATCGCGCATGAGCGCCGCCGAAACCACCGTCGGATGCAGGAACGTGCGCCGCCCCAGGCGTCCGGCCGGGTCTGGCGCCTCGCTTCGCAACAGGATCGCGGGCGAGCCGATGCCTCCCGCCGCGAGCACGTAGTGGCGCGCCCGCAAGCGAATGCGACGATTGTCGGGCGCGGCCGCCGGCACCGCCTCGCACCACGCGACGCGGTCGCGCTCCAATGCGAGCCGGGTCACGCGAGCCCCGTGCAGGAGCGTGGCGCCGCGCTCGAGGGCCGCGGGAATCGTGGTCACGAGCATCGACTGCTTCGCGTTGGTAGGGCATCCCAGGCCGCAATAGCCCAGGTTCGCGCACGCCTTCACGTCGCGCCGCATGAGGCCGTTGGGAATCCCGAGCTTGTCGCACCCGATGCGAAGCGCGTCGTTGTTGCGGTTGGGCGCCGTGCGCCACGGCGCGATCGAGAGCCGTTCCTCGGCCCGGCGATACCACGGCTCGAGCTCGGCTTCGCCCATCGTCTTGAGCCCCAGCACGTCGCGCCAGTGCCCGAGCGTGTCGCGGGGCGCGCGGAAGGCGGCGGTCCAGCTCACCGTGGTGGACCCGCCGACGCAGCGTCCCTGCAGGACGGTGATGCCGCGATCGAGCGTCTGGCGCCCCGCGCTTTCCTGGTAGAGGCGCGTGTAGGCCTGCTGCTCGCGCATGCGAAAGTCGCTGGAGGAGGCGAGCGGGCCCTCCTCGACGATCGCGACCTTGAGGCCCGCGCGCGCCAGGATCTCCGCGGTCACGCCGCCGCCCGCGCCGCTGCCGATCACGACAACGTCGGCCTCGAGGTCGAGGTCCTTCGCGAGCGTGGATGCGTCGATGACGCTCCAGCCGCTGGCGAGCCCTGCCCGGATGGGATCGGCGATCACGCGAGCCGCGGCGGCCCGGGATAGGCGATGCGCGGCCAGGCGGCCGGCAGGTCGTACCACGCGGCCTGGATGAGCTGCGTGAGCGCCTGGTAGCCCGCCTGCTGCACGTCGTGGCGGCTGAAGCGCCAGCGCTGCAGGAATTCGCGCAGCTCCGCGGGGGAGGACTCGTCCAGCGGTCGCCAGAGGCCCGCGAAGGCGATCCGCGTCGGCGCGAAGTCGAGGAAATTGAAGAGCTGCGCGAAATCCTCCTGCGCCTCGCTCCCCAACGCGGCCAGGGACACGCCGAAGCCCACCGCGATGTCCTCGATCGCGCGCACGCGCTCGTCCTCGGCGGCGGGCAGGACGCCTTCCAGGACCACGGGCGCGAGCGCTTTCACGAGGCTCGAGGCACGCGCGCTGTAGATGCTTCGCTCGCGTGGCGCGGCGTAAGCCGTTCCGAGCCAGTGGGAAGCGGCGAGGAGGGCGGCACCTGCGGCCCCCACCTTGAGGAAGCGGCGTCGGCCTGCGGTTAGACTGTTCGCGATTCTCATCGAGTGGGGCGTCGAGCCGAGCATAGCATCGGCCGCGCGCGTCCCCGACGGCAAAAATCGATTCGACCGCGCAAGACCTCGCAACCCACCTGCGCCGCCTGAAGGGGCTGCGCGGCCCCGGGTCCGAACCGCCGCCACGCGTGGCCGAGGTGAAGCGCTGGCAAGCGCGCCGGCTCGCCCGCACCTATGCGGATATCGCAGCCCAGCCCCGATACGGCGCCGCGACGGCGTTCTTCCTCGACGAGGTCTACGGCGAGAAGGACTTCAGCGCGCGCGACCAGGAGATGCTTCGCATCGTGCCGGTGATGGCGCGGATACTCCCGGCCACGGCGCTCCAGACGGCGAGCCTCGCGCTCGAGCTCGAGGCGCTCACGGAGGATCTCGACCAGCGGGTCGCGAAACAGCTAGACGCCGGCGAGATCGACGAGGCTTCGTACGCGAGGGCCTGCCGGGCGGCTTCGCCCCGGCGCGAGCGCGATCGCCAGCTCGCGCTCGTGCGCGCAGTGGGCGAGCGCCTCGACGCCCTCGTGGGCAAGCCCTTCGTGGGCCGCACGCTCAAGCTCATGGGCAGGCCCGCGCGGCTCGCGGGACTCGGCGGCCTCCAGGATTTCCTCGAGCGCGGGTTCGCGGCGTTTCGCGAGCTGGACGGCGCGCGCGATTTCCTCGACATCTTCGAGCGGCGCGAGGCCGAGATGCTCGACCGGATCTACGAAGGCGGCTAGCGCCGGGGGAAGAGCGCGTCGACCTCGCGATGGATAGCCGATTCGATGGAGCCCTTCATCGCCTTGAACATGAGACCCAGGGCCACCTCCAGGCGAACGTGCTTGTCGGTGACAGAGAGCGTGCCCTGGACGCCCGGGCGCTGGAACCTGAGCACGTCGCCTTGCCACTCGCCCTGCAGCCCGAATCGCGAGCCCAGGTCCTTCGCGAGGCGTTGGGCTGCGGCGCGCGCCCCCTCCAGGCCCAGGGTGTGCTCGCGCTCGACGTGGATGTCCGCCATGGTCAGTGCCCCGGTCCCATCAGCTTGTCCGGCAGCCACGTCGCGATCTCGGGGAAGATGCACAGCACCACGATGGCGAGGAACATGCAGAGCACGTAGGGAATGGTGCCCCACATGACGGTCTGCACCGGGACATCGGGCGCGATCGAGTTCACGATGTAGATGTTGAGGCCGACCGGCGGGTGGATCAACCCCACCTCCATGTTGATGGTGAGGATCACGCCGAACCACACCGGGTCGAAGCCCGCCGCCGTGATGATCGGCAGCAGGATCGGGCTCGTCATCAGGATGATCGCCGCCGGCGGGATGAAGAACCCGCACACCAGCAGGAAGACGTTGATCATCGCCATCAGCGCCCACCGGTTGAGGTGCATGTCCGCGATGCCTTGCGCGAGCGTCTGCGTGAGGTAAAGCGATGTGAGCATGTAGCCGAAGAGCACCGCGGCCGCGATGATCATGAGGATCATGACCGACTCGCGCATCGTGTCGCGCAGGATGGCCCACCAGCTTTCGACCGACCACATCCGGTAGATCTCCACCGCGAGCACGACGCACAGGGCCGCGCCCACGCCGGCCGCCTCGG
>DATBEA010000138.1:0-15981 GCA_036276215.1 Usitatibacter sp. | reverse complement strand
AGCTGGTTGCTCGTGCTGATGAAGGTGGCGCTCACGGCGCTCACGCGCCCGCGCATCTCGTCGGGCGTCTCCACCTGGGCCAGCGTCTGGCGCACCACCACGCTCACCATGTCCGCGGCCCCGCTCACGCCGAGCGCCACGAGCGAGAGCGCGAAATCGTGGGAGAACGCGAACACGACGATGGAAACGCCGTAGATCGCAACCGAGGCGAAGAGCCGCTTGCCGACGCCGTGATCGAACGGGCGCTTCGCGAGCCACGCGCCGATCACGAGCGCGCCCACGGCGGGCGCCGAGCGCAGCAAGCCCAGGCCCCACGGGCCGGTATGCAGGATGTCCTTGGCGTAGATCGGCAAGAGCGCGGTCGCCCCGCCCAGCACCACCGCGAAAAGATCGAGCGATATCGCGCCGAGCACCACGGGCTGTTGGAACATGAAGCCGAAACCGGCGAACATCGTGGAGAGCGTGGCCGGCTCCTTGCGCTGGATGACCGGCACCTTCTCGATCGCCATCGCGCAGAAGATGGCGGCCACCGCGATCACGAGGCAGAGCGCGTACGCCCACGCGGGGCCCGCGCCGTACACGAACCCGCCGAGGGCCGGGGCACCTATCACCGCGATCTTCATCACCGCGGAGCTCAACGCCATCGCGCGCGGCAGCTGAACGGCCGCCACGAGCTTGGGAACGATCGCCGCCTGCGCCGGAGTCTGCAGCGCGCGCGCCGAGCCCAGCAGCACCGAGAGCCCGAGGATGGTCCCGCGGCCCACCCATCCCTCGGCGCTTCCCCACGCGAGCACCGCGGCCGTGACGAACTGGAGCGCCGTCGCCCCGGCGAGGAGCTTGCGTCGATCGGCACGATCGGCGAGCTGGCCCGAGGGCAGCGTGAGCAGGAACGTGGGAACGAACTGCGCGAGACCCACGAGGCCCAGGTCCCACGCGCTCGAGGTGATGTCGTAGATCTGCCAGGCGAGCGCCACCAGCAGGATCTGGTTCGACGCGGTGGAAAGCAGCCGCGTCCAGAGGAAGAAATGGAAGCTGCGCGAAAGCGGGCCGTCGGGATCGTTCGCGCCGGGGGAAGCCGTCATCGAGGCGAATCTAGCACACGCGTGCGACGCGCCGCACGAGCCGACCTAGCGCTCGGCGGTTTTCGTCTTGCCCGACGCGCCGGCGTTGCGCGCCTCGGCGAGGAGCTTGTCGCAGTCGGCATCCTTCTTCTTGCCGGGATCGACGAACGGCGCGATGGCGAGCGCCGGGTTCACCGCGGCGAGCGCCACGGCCGCCCCGACCTGCGCCACGATGGGCCCCGCCTTGGGATGCACCTTCGGCTTCTTCAGCGGGCCCACCATCTCCACGGGCGCACGCAGCACGAAGGCGCTCGGCGTCTTGCCCTGCCCCTTGGTGACGATGTCGAGCTTCTCGTGGGCGAGGTCCACGTTGCCTTCCACCTTCACGAAGGTCTCGGTCGTGTCCACGATGAACGACTTGGGCGTCACGACGCCGTCCTTCACCTCCAGGTCGCCCACCGCGCAGCGAAGATCGGCTTGCCTGTGGGATCCGAGCAGCATCGCGGCCTGGGCCACGTCGATTTCCAGGAGCTGCACGAGGAGGTCGCTCACGCGTCCGCCGTTGGCGGCGAGCACGCCCGTGCCGCTGCTCGTGCCGAGAAGCTGCGCGACCGAGGCTCCGCGTCCCTTCAGGTCCGCGCGCCCGTAGACGTGGCCCAGGGCCTCCTGCATCGACTTCACCGTGGGAAAAAGCTTGCCCAGGTCCAGCCCGTCCACGTCGCCCTTCAGCGTCGCGGCCGGCGGCTTCTGGCGCGCGTCGATCACGATGTGGGTACGGACCGCGCCGCTTGCCACGCCGAAGTCGAGCGGCTCGAGGCGCAGCACCGAATCGTCGAGCACCAGGTGGGTCGAGAGCGAATCCACGGGCAGCTGCTTCGGGCGGAGCACGCGCGCGGCCTTGAGCGTCACGTCGGCATTCATCTCGCCCCAGCGCTGGGTGCTGAACGGCTCGTCGGGGAGGATGCGCGTGCTGGCGGCGGTCTCTTCCTTCTTCGCCTGCTGCTCGGGCGAGGCCGTCTCGCCTGCGCCGGTGCCGGGCGGCGCGCCGATGAGCGGGCCCAGGTCGTTGAAGTCGAGGAGCTTCGACTCGAGCTTCGCTTGCAGCAGCGGCTTCTTGCCCTTCGTGTAGGCGAGCTGGCCGCGAAGGTCGCTGTCACCCACCTTGCCGTTGAACGGATTGAAGTTCCAGCGATTGTCGGCGTACGCGAGGCGGCCCGCCAGGTTGTACGGCGGCGTGTCGGGAAGCACCATGCCGGTGAGCGCGTGCAGGTCCTTCAGCGACTTGCCGGAGAGCTTCAGGCGCAGGTCGTACGTCTCGAGGTTGGTCGCGAAGGTCCCCTCGACGCTCGCGTGCGTGGCGCCCACGGTGCCGTCACCCGAGAAACGGATGGAATCGCCGGGATCGGGCGTGAGGCCCGGCAGCTTGATGTCCACCTTCGCGGGCGAGCCCCGGTACTTGCCGGTCGCCGCGAGGCTCACCTCGCCGCCGGTCCCGAGCGTGCCCTTGGCCTGGATGTCGAGGTCGGTGGCCTCCTCCGCCACGATGTACTTGATCCTGCCGTCCTCGAGCGCGACCCGCTCGAGCAGGATGCGGCTGGGGCTGCGGCTGTCGCCGCCGAAGCGCCACGTCGCCTGGTCGCCTTTCTGCTCCAATCCTGCGGTGGCTCGCTTGGCGGTGAGCGAAGGGACGATGATCCGCCTGGCGAAGAGGGGCAGCACCTCGACGCTCGCGGACAGCTCCTCGGCATCGACCAGCTCCTTCGTGCTCGCCCATGCCGGGTTCGAGATGCGGATGCGCTGGAAGCTCACGACCGGCGGCCACGCGGCGTGCAGGCGGATGCCTTGGAGGTCTACCTGGCGTTCGATGCGGGAGCCGACCTGGCGCTCGGCGAAGCGCTCGCCCCAGGGCGACTGGACGAGCAGGATCGCCGCCGCCAGCACCAGCACGGGCACGAGCAGCACGACGAGGACAATGAGGGCGATCCGCTTGGCCATGAGCATGGGAGTGGCCCGGCGGCTACGGGTTCCCCGGCCGGCGAGCTACAGGATGGGCCGCATTGACCACGAGCCGATGCGGTCCGCACAATGCGCGCGATGGACAAGCGCTTCCCCCAGCTCACGATGGACACCCTCGCCGCGGAGCAGAAGCCGCTGGGCGAGCAGATCATGAAGGTCTCGAGCGTCGGGCTGGGCGGGCCGTACAACCCGCTCCTCAGGAGCCCCGTCCTGGGCCAGCGCATGTTCGACCTCCTCTACTACCTGCGCTGGAACACGTCGATCCCGCTGCGCCTGAACGAGTTCGCCATCATCATCGTGGGACGGCACTGGCGCTCGCAGGTCGAGTGGTTCGCGCACGCCCCGCTCGCGATCAAGTCGGGCCTCGCGCCCGAGGTGGTCGCCGACCTCAAGGCCGGGCGACGACCGGCGAACATGAAGCCCGACGAGGAGATCGTCTACGACTTCGTGACCGAGTTGATCGAGAAGAAGGCCGTCTCCGACGCCACGTACCAGCGCGCACGGGCCTCGATGAGCGAGCAGCAGGTCGTGGACCTCACGATGGTCACGGGCACCTACGTGAGCGTGGCGATGCTGCTCGCGATGGCCGAGGAAACCGTGCCGCCGGGCAAGGAGCCGCCGTTCAAAGACGGAGAGCCGTAGCCCATGCGCACGCGCGAGGAGCTCGAGCAGCGCGTGGCACAGCTCGAACGCGACCTGGCCGCGGCCCGGGGGCGATCGTACAAGCGTTCGGTTCGCGCGCGCGCGCGCTGGGACCTCGCCGGCCTTCCCTTCTATGACATCGCGCTGGGCCCGGATCCTTCGCGCGGCGAGAGCATGGGGCGCGCGCGAGGATTCATCGCCATCGGCGACATGGCGACCGGCGTGATCGCCGCGGGAGGATTCGCGCGAGGGCTTCTCGCGGTCGGCGGGTGCGCCGTCGGGGTCTTGAGCTTCGGAGGGCTTTCCATCGGCGCCCTGGCCGCGTTCGGCGGCCTCGCGATCGGGGGCATCGCATTCGGCGGCGGCGCCGTGGGCGGCGTGGCGCTGGGCGGCGGCGCGGCGGGTTACTACGCGTGCGGAGGCGCCGCGGCGGGCGAATACGTCGTGGCCGCCAATCGCGCCGATCCCGAGGCGCAGGTGTTCTTCTCTCGATACGCGCCGACGGCGATCTCCTGCGGCCCCTACACCTCGAGGGGCGGCCGGCGGCGTTGAGGGCCTAGATCTCCTTCGTGTCGAACAAGAGGAGGTCCACGCCGCCCGTGGCGAAGTTGCCCAGGTCGCCGGCCGCCGCCTGCCCTTCGGGCGACGCGAGCCCCTGGCCCAGCGACTCCATCGAGTCGAACTCGAGCAGGGCCACGACATGGTATGGCGAAGGGCCGCTCACTCCGTTCACCGGCCCGCGGCTCACCTCGTAGGCGCGCAGTCCCGGCATCTTCTTCGCGATCGGGACGTGCGTGCCGTAATAGTAGGCGTCGAATTTCGCGGTATCGGCGGGCCGTTTGTAGAGTGCGACGAGCTTTGCCATTGCGAGGTCCTCTTCAGGGAGAACATCCAATATATACGCCCGCGCTCAGCCTCCGAAAAGCTCGCGCGCCACGTGGGGCGCCATCGCGTGATTGTCGTGCGCCACGCCGGGCGCTACCGCGATGCGCCACGCGAGGGGAACGCCAAGCCGTTTCGCTTCGCGCGCCGCGACCTCGAGGTAGCGATGGCCGCGCGCGAAGCGGTGCGGCCCCTGTCGCATCGCGCCCTGCTCCCTCGGCAAGTGCGCGTCCTGCGGATCGACATCGCGATCACCCAGCATGACCAGGAGGGGACGCGCGAGAAATGCGCGCAGCGCTTCGTCGCCGAGACCTGTTCCGCCGATGCCGAACGGAAAGCCCTCTTCGGCGGACGGCATCGTATAGCTTCCGGCGTTCGCGCTCACCGCGCGCTCCATCGACGGCGGCCACGCGAAGGTGGAAAGACGATGCACGAGCTGGCCTCCCGCCGAGTGGCCGTAGAGGATGTATCCCTCGCGGGTGGAACGCGCGCGCCGCCGTACCTCGCGGAACGCCTCGTCGATCGCGGGAAAGAGCCATTCGGCGCGCGGGCGCATGAGGCCGTCGCGATCGACCATCGCGCCGTAGTTGTACTCGTGCGGAGGCGGGTATTGCGCCTCGTTGAACTCGGGCACCACGAGGAGGAATCCGTGGCGCTCGGCCGTCTCGGCCCATTGGTCGCGGTATTCCTCGCCGTTCCTCTTGCGGCCGTGCATCACGATCAGGATCGGCGCGTCGGCCACCCACGCCTCGGGGCGATACGTGTACACCGTGATCTCGCGCTCGGGGCTCGGGCGTGGGTCGCGCAACGCGAAATGCGATCGCCCTTGCGGCAGCTCGCTAGTCATGCGGCAATGATACAGGCGGCTCGCGGCACGACGCGTCCGTGCGCAACACGATGCGCGCTGGCGCGCGGGTGACGCGCGCTTCGCGAAACGGACAGCCGACCACGAATCCTCCCGGGGGCACGGCGCTCGATGCAGGCACCGCGAGAATCGTCCCTGCGCTTTCGCGCCGCAGCGAGTAGGAGATCGGACCCCACGGCGTGCGCAGGCCCGCGATCGCGATGCCCGGCGCATCGATCCAATCGAGCGGCACTCCCGCGGCGAGCGCCATGGAACGGCCGTCCTCGCGCTCGTACGCGAAAAGATCCAGCGTGGCGCGGATGAAGTCGGAAGCGACCCAGCCGTGGGGCATGTCGCCCACGAAGCGCGGCGCGCGCGCATCGCGCCCCACGACCTCGGCCCATTGGTTCCAGCCCTCAGGCCGGCGATCTCGCATGAAGAAATCGAGAAGACTCCCGGCGCGATCGCGCCATCCGAGGCGCACGAAAGCGCCCACGTTGCGCAGCTCGTAGGGCGTATAGGCATCCCAGGTTCGCTGGCCGTCGCGCCGATCGATGAACTCGCGCCAGTATCTTTCGAAAGTCCCGTCGAGCCAGCTCCGTGGCAATCGGGCCGCGTTCCCGCCGGGGTCGAGCGCGACCGTCGTGGACGTGGGATCGAAGTCACCTCGGTCCGCGCTGCCCGGAATGTAGTCGATGCGATGCGCGGCCATGCTCGCGGCGATGGAGCGATGGAGGTCGTCCCTGAAGCGGTCGCGTTGCCTGGCGAACCGGGCCGCATCGCCGCGGCGCCCGAGGGCGGCCGCGATATCCACGGCATCGCGGTAACCGGTGAGCGCCCAGAAATCATCCCAGTAGGACCACGCGGGCTTGTCGGAGTAACCCTCGTGGCTGATGGAGGGCGGCATGAGCCCCACGTAGGCGCCGTCGCGGGGACCATTCGGCGATTCGACGCGCAGGCGCTCCATGTACGCGTGCGTGCGTTCCACGCCCGGCCACATGGATGCAAGCCACACCTTGTCGTGCGAGTAGCGGTAATAGGCATCCACGAGGTGGATCCATTCGCCGTGGCTGTCGTTCTCGGGCACGGGATCGGCGCCGCGCGCGTCCACGCAGCAGGGAACCTTGCCGCTTTCGAAGAGGCGCGGCGCGAACCACGCGGCGAACTGGCGCACCGCGTCCTCATGGCCCATGCGAAGCAGTGCATCGGACATGAGGGCACCGTCACGGATCCACGAGCGCGCGTAGGCGCGCGTTCCCGGCTGCAGGGCGGCGCCAGCGCGATCGATGAGCACCTGCGCGAGGGTGGAGCGCAAGGTATCGAGGAGCGGCTTCGCGGCGTCCGGCCCCGAGATCGCGACGCGCCCGAGCTTCTCGCGCCACTCCCGCGCGACGGCATCTTCACGTGCATCCAACCACGTGGCGACTTCGCTTCGCGCAAGCGTGGGCACGCCCGCGAGAGGCGCCACGACGCCGATGACCCGCGACCCCCCGGCAGGAATGTCGAGGTGATAGATCAGCGCGGCCGACGGAAAGCCGTCGGCATCCACGACCGAAGTCGCCGAGGGCCGCTCCTTCGCGAGGAGGAGGTCCGGCAGGTTTCCCGATTGGAATGGCGCCGCGAACGCCTCGTCCGGCTTGTCGAGCGGGTAATAGCGGGGCACGCCATCGACCACCAGGGCCGCGCCGTCCCATGCCAGCGCCTGCGCTCGCGCCACGCCACCGGGCGAATTCAGGAATTGCCCCGGCGGGTTCACCTGGAACGGCCGCAACGCAAGGACGAGGGTCACGCGCTTCGCCGCGGCGCCATGGTTCTCGACATCGTATTTCGCGACGAGCTGGGCACCCTCGCGAGCTCCATCCCCGAAAGCGGTCACGCGCAGCCCCACGTCGCCGTGGCGAAATGAAGCCGTGGGGATCGGGAGACAGCCATCGGCGAGTGAATGCGAAGCCCGCATGTCGGCCCAGGTGACGAGCTTGCCTTCCTCGAGGAGCATCGGCTCGATGGCCGCGCCGCCCGCATGCGCCTCGAGCGCGCCGTCTTCGGAGAGGAGGCCCTGCGCGGTCCCGCCATCGATGCCGACCACGGTCCAGTAGGGCTGCTCGCCCGAGAATCCTCTCGGATATCGTCCGCGCGGCGCCTGGCGCGCGATCGCCTGGAAGAACGCATTTTCCGTCGCCCCCGAAGCAAGGTCGAGAAGCTCCACGCGCGCGAGGAAGTAGGTCTTCGCCGGGCCATCGCGCATGCGCACGCGAATGTAGCGCGCCTGCGAGTCGGGGAGCCACACGGGATCGAATCCGCCGCCGCCGTGCGTGACCTCGCGAACCGCGTGCCATTGGCGGCCATCGCCGGAAAGCTCCACCACGTAGCTGGACGCATGGCGTCCCCGAAGCCAGCGCAGCACGAGCCCACCGAATTCGCGCTCCGCCTCGAGGTCGATCGTGAGCGTGGCCTCCTTGCCGTCCGCGGGATCGCTCTCCCACTCCTCGACGACGGGCTCGCGCGGCGTCTCGACGGGAGGCGCCAGCTCACGCATGGCGAGCCGGTCGATGCAGACGCTCCCCGCGCCGCCGCCCTTGCCCCTTGCCACCGCGAGCTCCAGCGATTCGGTCTTCGCGAGCGCGTGGTCGGGCGCGGGTCCCCAGGCGAAGGAGATCTCGCGCTTGCGCAGGCGCATCGCCTGCCATTCGCGCGGGAAGGCGAAGTCGGGGCGCTGGTACCACCAGACGTTTTCGCCGCTCGCATCGACAAGCTTCACCTGCAGCGCGTTGGGCCGGGCTTCGCCCCGCAAGTCGAAATCGAGCTCGAAGTTGGCGGGATACTCGAGCGGCAGGCGGCGCCGCGCGATGGCGTAGCCGGAAACGTCGCCGAAGTCGAAATCGAGGCACATCGCCGCGCCCCCGGGGCCACGGTCGGCTCGCAACGACGCCTTCACGCCCTCGGAGGCTTCGATGCTCCAGGGGCCAAGGCTCGCGAAGTCGTCGAGCAGCTTCTCCTGAACGGGCTCTGCGGCGTTGGCAGCGAGGCACGCGAACGCCGCCGCCCACGCGTATCGCCGCACCCTCAGCCCTTCACGCTGCCGGCGAGGAGCCCGGCGATGTAGTGGCGCTGGAGCGCGAGGAAGAGAACCAGCACCGGGATCACCGTGACGACGGAGCCGGCCATCATCAGCTCGTTGTCCTGCACGTGCTCGCGCGAAAGCGAGGCGAGCGCCACGGGAAGGGTGTAGTGCTGCGAGTCGGTGAGCACGATGAGCGGCCACATGAAGTCGTTCCAGCTCGCGAGGAAGCTGAACACCGCGAGCGTCACGATGATGGGCTTGAGCAGCGGCACCACGATCCGCAGGAAGATCGTGAGCTCGCCGGCGCCGTCCACCCGCTCCGCCTCGAGGAGCTCGTCCGGGATCGAGCGTGCGGTCTGGCGCACGAGGTAGATGCCGAAGATGGTGGCGAGCGCCGGAACGATCACGCCGCCGTAGGAATTCACGAGGCCCAGGGCCTTCAGCTCGAGGAAGAGCGGCATCATCGCCACCTGCGCGGGGATGACGAGCGCGCCGAGGAGGCCTCGGAAGATCCGCTCGCGCCCCGCGAACTCGAGCTTCGCGAAGGCGTAGCCCGCCATCACGTTGAAGGCCACGCTTCCGGCCGTGACCGACAACGCGACCAGGAAGCTGTTGAAGAAATACCGTCCCATGCCCATGCGGGCGAAGAGGTCGCGGTAGTTATCGAGCGTGGGCGCTGCCGGCAGGAGCGGCGGCGGCAGGGTGCTCGCCGCGCCGGCGGGCATGAAGGACACCGAAAGCATCCAGAGCAAGGGGAAGAGGCTCAAGAACGCGAGCGCCGCAAGAAGCGCGTTCACGAGGATGGCGTGCCCCTTCACGCCATCCCCCGCGAGCGCGCGAAGCGCAGCAACCCTTCGGAGGCCGCGAGCACCAGCGCGAAGAGGAGGAACGCGATCGCCGAGGCCACGCCCAGGTTCCACCACTTGAAGCCCTGGTCGAACATGAAGTAGAGCACGCTGAAGGTGCTGCGCAGCGGCCCGCCCTCGGTCATCACGTAGGGCTCGGCGAAGAGCTGGAAGTAGCCCGCCATCGTGAGGATCGACACGAGCGAGAGGACCGGCCCCAGCGAGGGAAGCGTCACGTGGACGAACTCCTGCCACGTCCCTGCCCCGTCGATGCGCGCCGATTCGTAGAGCTCGCGCGGGATCGCCTGCAGCGCCGCGAGCAGGATCACCATGTTGTAGCCGAAGTTCTTCCATACCGCGAGCAGGATGATCGTGGGCATCGACCAGTGCGGGTCGCCCAGCCAGTCGATGGGATCGATGCCGAGCGCCGCGAGCCCCTGGTTCACCCAGCCGTAGCGGGTGTGGAAGAGATAGCGCCACACGATGGCGACCGCGACCAGCGTGGTCACCACCGGCGCGAAGAGCGCGGTGCGAAAGAAGGCCTGGGCGCGCGCGAGCGGGGAATTGAGCAGGAGCGCCGCGCCCAACGACAGGCCGAGGGACAGCGGCACGCCGGCAACGACGAAATAGAGCGTGTTGCCGAGCGCCTGCCAGAAGAGCGGCGCCTGCAGCAGGTCCATGTAGTTGCGCAGCCCGACGAAGCGCAGGTTCTCCAGGCTCGCGAGCGCGTAGAGGTCGAAGTCGGTGAACGAAAGCGCGAACGCCACCGCGACCGGCAGCAGGAAGAAGCCCCCGATCACGATGAGGGCGGGCGCGGCGAAGCTCCACGCCGCGATGCGCACGTTCATGAGGGCTTCCGGCCCAGCATCCAGCGGCGCTTCTCGAGCATGGCGTCGACGCGCCGGTCGAGCTCGGCAGGGGCCTCGCCGATCGGAATGCCGCCGCGCACCACTTGTTCCGCCACGAGCTGCATCTCGTTCACGATGCGCTCCCACTCCGGGACCGCGGGCGTGGGACGCACCCGCTCGAGCTGGTCGCGGAAGGCGCGCGCGTAGGGATCGGCGGCGAGGCTCTTCAACGCCCACGTCGAGCGGCGCGGCGGAAGGTCGCCCGTGAGCGCGTGGAAGCGCTCCTGCACCGCGGGCTCCGAGAGGTACTCGATCAGCTTCCACGACTCGTCCTTATGGCGCGACCTCGCGATCACCACGAGGCTGGAACCGCCTGCGTTGGAAGCGCCCGGCCCATGCGGACCCGGAAGCGGCGCCGTCATCCAGTCGCCCTGGCGCTCGGGGGGAAGGCGCTTCCTGAACTCCGCGATGTTCCAGGGCCCCGAGACATAGAAGGTGAAGAAGCCGCGCCCGAACTCGGTCCACACGTTCGAGACTTGCGTGTTGCTCATCGCCGGCGCCCAGCCGTTGCGGAAGGCGGCGACGTAGAAGCCCAGCGCGTTCGTGAATGCGGGATCGTGGAAATCGCCGGCACGCCCGGCGGCGAGGAGCGCGTTGTCGCCCTGCAGGCTCAAGGCGAGCAGCGGCTCGAACTCGTTCAGCGGAAAGAGGATCGCGTAGCGCTCCGCGCCCACGTGCGCCTTGACCGCTCCCATCTCGCGCGCCCACTCGTCCCACGAGCGCGGGGGATGGTCGAAGCCGGACGCGGCGAGGATGTCTTTTCGGAAGTAGATGAGGCGCGTATCGACGTACCAGGGGATGCCGCGCAGCACGCCGTCGATGCGATTGGTGTCCCAGATGCCGGCGAAGTAGTCGTCCTGGCGAATCTCCTTCGACGAGGCCGCCCGCGCATCGAGCGGCTCGAGGGCGCCCAGCTCGGCGAGCTCGGGCACCCACGTGTTGCCGAGCTGGCAGAGGTCGGGCAGCGCGTCGCCGGCGAACGCGGTGAGGAGCTTCTCGTGCGCGGCGGTCCAGGGCAGCTGCTGGATCGCGACGTGCACGCCGGGATTTCGCCGCTCGAACTCCGGCAACAGTTGCGAGACCACTTCCGCCTCGCGGCCCATGAGCCAGAAGCGAAGCTCGATCGGCTTGTCGCCGCGATCGGCGCAACCCGCCGCGAGCAGCGCGCCCGCCACCGCCAGCGCGCGAAGCCATGCCGGCGGATTCATGCCTTCGCCGGCTCGGCCAGCCACCCGCCCGTGAAGCCCGCGCGCTCCAGCCCCAGCCGGACGACCGCGCTGCCGCGCATCGTGCGCCAGACGAGGCCGCTGCGATGGTTCTCGATCATGGCGATGATCGGACCCTGGTCGATGCCCAGGTAGTCGTTGTCGACCCATCCGAAGTCCGCGACGCGGTGCCCGTAGGCGAGGCGCCCATCGTAATGGAAGCTCGGGTTGAACGAGTCGAGGAACCCGTAGCGCCCATAGATCACGGTGCCGAACCTGTCGTGCATCTCCTGCAACGCCGGGACCGCGATCTCCGGGGCGAACGCGATGCTCCCGCCGGCGGCGGTGGGCGCGATCGTGCCGTCGTCCACGAAATGCTCCATGGAGATCCCGCGGGCGCTGTAGCCGCGGAAGCGCCGCGACTCGCCGAGATAGAGGCGCGCGGTGTTCGCGGGGCCGTCGCACGCCGTGAATCCCCAGAGGTTCTCGCCGTACTGGCGCCAATGCATGGGATTGGCGATCGCGTAGGCGCGCTGCGCGAAGGTCGCGCGCCGCGAGTTCTCGAAGTAGTCCAGGCCGTGCGCGCGCATGTACTCGTCCTGCACGCCGCGAAAGTCGTACCAGGTGTGCGTGTACTGGTGCCCGAAGAGCGGCGCGAAGGTGAGGTGCTCGAAGCCGTAGAGCACGCCCCAGTAGTCGTTGTAGCGCCGTGTCCAGGCCTTCCACGCCTCGGGCTCCACGGCGTGCTCGGGCGCGGCGAGCGCCAGCAGGTAGACGATCATCGCCTCGTTGTAGCCCTGCCAGTCGTAGCGGATGAATTCCTTCTCGGGCGTCCACCCGTGGCAGATGAGGGGTGCCCGCGGTTGCGCCCAGTCCCATTCGACGCGCGCGTACACGGCGTCCACGGCCTTGCGGATTTCCGCCTCGGCCGGCTCGGCGCGGTCGAAGTACGCGCGCGAGAAGAGCATCCCGCCCAGGAGGAGCGCGGTGTCCACCGTCGAGAGCTCGCAGTCCTCGTAGCGCGCGCCGGTCTGCACGTCGAGGAAGTGATAGAAGAATCCGCGATATCCCGTCATCCCCGTGGGCTGGGGTCCCTGTGGGGCGTCGCGGAAGAAACGCACGGTGGCGAGCGTGCGCTCGGCCGCGGCCGCGCGCGTGACCCATCCTCGCTCGGCCCCGATCCCGTAGGCGGTGAGGGCGAAACCCACCGCAGCGATGCTGCACGGCGAGGGCGACGGCCACCGGTCGAAGGTCAGGCCGTTGGCGGGCGTGGTCTCCCAGAACCAGTCGAAGGTGCGCCGCTCGAGCTCGATGATGAATGGCGAAGGCGCGAGCGCGTCAGGGGCCGCGCCCCAGGCCCGGCGCGCGACAAACGGCGCGGCGGCCGAAGCCGCCGCGCCGTGAAGGAACTGCCGTCGCCGCAGGTCGATCGTTGCCCGCGCCTAGAACGTGAAGCCCACCGAGAGCTTGAAGGTGCGCGTCGGCAGGATGATGCTGCCGTCCGGGTGGCCCTTGTTCAGGTTGGGATCCCCGGGAGCGCCCGACCACGTGTCGTACCCGTCCCAGTTGTACCAGTTGAAGACGTTGAGCACGTCCGCGCGGATCCGGAACGTCGCGTGGTTCGCGAACGTGAACTCCTTCGAGATCGCGATATCCAGCTGGCGAAACACGTTCGCGGTGATCTGGTCGAACACGCAGTTGTTGAATCCCCCCAGGCAGTTCTGGCCATACTTGGGCAGGCCCGTGGCGAGCGTGAGCTTGGCCGAGCCGTTGATGCCCCACGGGAAGTCGTAGAGCCCCGTGGACACCAGGCGATGCTTGTACACGCCGCCCGAACGCTTCCAGCCGTATCCGCTCAGGTCCGGATAGTCCAGCGCGTAGTGCTCGCCGAACTGGCGGTTCTCCTTCGCGTCGCTGTACGTATAGGCCGCCGTCACGCCCCAGCCGGTGCTGCGCGAGTACGGCTTCTCGGCCGTCACGTAGAACGCGTTGGTGCGCGTCTCGATGCCGTTCACGCCGATGATCAAGGCGCCGAAGCCGGGGATCGGCGAGCCGAACGGCGAGCCCCAGGTCGATCCCGGCGCGAAGAACGAGCCGTCGGGTAACCGGTTGCCCAGCAGCCACGCGAACCCGTTCTTGCTTTCGATGTACGAATAGGCGACCGAGGTCTGCCAGTCGCCGAGCACGCCCCGCAGGCCCAGGGTGAACTGGTCCGAGTACGGAATCTTGATGTCGTTGTTGATGATGTCGATCTCGCGCCCGCCGCCGTTGCCCGAATTCACCAGGCTCGCCAGTCCCTCCGGCGTGAGGTATTTCGGGTCCCATGGCACGCAATTGCTCCCCGAGCACGGATGGTTCGGGTCGCCGCTGAAGTTGAAGTTGGCCGTGGGGAACGTGTTCTTGGTGCGCTCGAGCTGCAGGTAGTCGAAGGTGTTGCGATCGTACGAGCGCCCATAGCCGCCGAAGATCACGCGGCGCTGGTCGGCGTTCAGGTCGTACGAGAATCCCACCCGCGGCTGCCATTCGCCCGTGTTCGCGCTGCGGTTGGAGCCCGTGCTGATGAAGTCGTTGATGTTGAAGCCGGCCTTCGGGTTGTTGATGTTGCTCCATCCACGCAGCGCCGCCACCACGTCCGGCGGCGTCACGTAGTCGTTGTAGCTCGGGTTGTCCTCGTAGTCCCAGCGAAGGCCCGCGTTCACGGTGAGGTGGCGGTTCACCTCCCAGTCATCCTGGAGGTAGATCCCGAATTGCGTGTTCTTCGAGCTCGCGGACCCGTTGCCCACTCCGGCGAGCGGAACGCCCCACTCCACGCGGTACGGCATGGATGCGCTGTACGCGAGGTCGTAGTGGAACTGCGGGTTGTAGGGCGAGAGCTCCTGCGCGTCGAGCGTGATCCACTTCGCCTTCACGCCCGTCTTGATGACGTGCGAGCCGTTCCATTCCCAGGGCACCAACGTGAGGTCGTCCTGGAGCGACCAGCCTTTCTGGCCCTTGTTCTGGAAGTCGCGTCCGCCGCCCGTGTTGATGATCACGCTGCCGCCGCCATTCTCCCAGATCGAGCCGTTGCCGATCGTGTTGGGACGCGGTTTCCAATAGGCGTCCTCGTAGGTGATGTGGCCCTCGTTCATCCACCGGTCCGTGGTCCATTGGTGCTTCAGGTCCAGGCGCGTCTCGTTGTTCTCCTTGAGCGTGCCCCAGGATTCGGCGTTCTGGCCCGTGACGTTGGTGAGCTCGTGCTCCTTGCGGTACTTGGCGGTGAGCTCGAGGTATTGCGCCTCGTTCAGCTGCCAGTCGATCTTGCCGAAGACCAGGTCTTCCTTGAAGGGCGCGTTGGTCGGGGCGGCCTGGGCGGCGACGTCGGGAGGCAGCGCGTTCGCGGTCGCGCCTCCGCCCAGCGTGATGGTCTTCGGGTCCTTGTTGTCCTTGCCCTCGTAGGAGAAGAAATAGTGCATCTTGTCCTTGATGATCGGGCCGCCGAAGGTGATGCCGTATTGGTCCTGCTTGCTCTCGACCTTGTCTCCGCCCGCCTTGAGCTCCGCCGGGGTGGCCGCGCGCCAATGCTCCGACGTGTGGTCATAGAAGCCGTCGATGTGGAACTCGTTGGTGCCCGAGCGCGTGACGGCCGTGATCGCCGCGCTGGCCACCTGGTCGAACTCCGCCTTGTAGTTCTGCGTGATCACCTTGTATTCGGCGATGGCCGACTGCGGGAACGGGTTGCCGCGGCTCGAGTCCTGGCCCGTGATGCCGCCCTGCAGCACGTAGTTTTTCTGGCTCACGCCGTCGATGAACACGTTCACGCCGCTCGCGGCCTGCGCCCCGCCCTGCAGGCGCGTGCTGCCGTCCGAATTCGTCACGAACTGCACGCCCGGCGCGAGGTCGGCGAAGGACAGGAAGTTGCGCGTGACCTGCGGCAGGCGCTCCATCTGCCGCGGCGTGATGTACGTGGCGATCTCCGAGGTCTTCGTCTCGAGGAGGCGGTTTCCCGAGACCACGATCGTGTCCGCCTTGGCGACGTTGGGACCGACCGAGATGTCGAGCTCGGCCGTCTGGCCCACCTGCACGGTGTAGTCCTGGGTCTTCTGGTCGAATCCCTGTCCCGCGACCTCGATGCGGTAAGTACCGGGCGGCAGGCCCGTGAGCGCGTAGGCGCCGTCGGGGCCGGCCGTCGATCGCGCGCTGAAGCCGGTCGCCACGTTCGTGGCGGTGACGCGGGCGCCCGCGGATTGCGCGCCCGTGATATGCCCGCGGATCGTCGACGTGCTCAGCTGCGAGAAGGCGGGCGTCGAGGCCAGCATTCCCACCGCGAACACGCCGCTCACGAGTGCTGCGAGGCCGTTGCGGGCCAGAAGAGTGCGGCTGCGTGCCATTGAGGTCCCCTCCATCGTTCGCGGGACGCGTCTCGACGTCCCGTCGTTTTCAAGTCGGTTCTTGGATTTCCCGCGCTAGCGCTTGCCCCGGGAGACGAGCGAAACCACTGCCTGGTGACGCGAACAGGAGCTGCGCACCACGAGCTCGGT